>NZ_JBCAUS010000002.1:600000-900000 GCF_038432375.1 Methanococcoides sp. LMO-2 | reverse complement strand
CTCCAGAAGGAATCGCAGTCGGTGAAAAGATTGCCTGTGGTGTATCCGCAGACGTCAAGCCAGGTAACATCCTTCCTCTTGCAGAGATCCCTGAAGGTATTCCAATATGCAACATTGAGTCAAAGCCAAACGACGGCGGTCAGTTTGCACGTTCATCAGGTGTTTATGCAACACTTGTTTCACGTGAAGCAAGCAAGGTCGTTGTAAGGATGCCATCAGGTGTCTTGAAATGGTTCAATCCAAAATGCAGGGCAACAGTCGGTATCGTTGCCGGTGGCGGAAGGGTTGACAGGCCATTCCTCAAGGCAGGTAAGAAATACCACAAGATGAAAGCAAGGGCAGCCAAGTATCCACGCGTATCAGGAATTGCCATGAACGTTATTGACCACCCATTCGGTGGAGGTAACAGGAAGCATCCAGGAAGGCCAACTACCGTGAGCAGGAATGCGCCACCAGGACGTAAGGTTGGTCAGATCGCAGCACGCAGGACCGGAAAACGTTAAACAAAGAGGTAGTATACATGGCAAAGAAATCAACATCAAGATTACCAAAACGAAAAGGAGAGTTCACATACCGTGGTCTTACGGTAGAACAGCTCCAGCAATTGAGTTTTGAAGAATTTGTAGAACTCCTGCCTGCAAAGGAACGCAGGTCCATACGCCGTGGTCTTTCCGATCACCAAAAGGATATTCTGCAGCAGTTCAGGGACGGTAAAGAAAGCGTACGAACTCACTACAGGAACATGATCATCTACCCTGAGATGGTCGGCAAGACCATTGAGGTCTATAATGGTAAGACGTTCGTAGCAACAGAGATCATGCCTGAAATGATCGGGCACAGGTTCGGCGAATACTCCCCAACACGTAATAGGGTTTCACACGGAAGCGCTGGTGTTGGTGCAACACGTTCGAGTAAGTTCGTACCATTGAAGTAAGGTGATGTGAATGGCAAGAATCAACTATACAACAGAACTTGACCCAGAGACAAGTTCAAAAGCAATGGGTTCCGAGCTTCACATCTCACCTAAGAGGTCACGTGAGCTCTGCAAAGCTGTAAAAGGCATGAAGACAAAGGCAGCAAAGCGCTATCTTGAAGATGTCGTCGTCTTGAAGCAGGCAGTTCCTTTTGGAAGGCACAATGACAGCCTTGGTCACAAGAAGGGTCCAATGGCAGCAGGTCGCTATCCTGTAAAGGTCGCCACAGAGATGCTTAAACTTCTCAAGAACGCAGAAAGCAATGCAGAATACAAAGGTCTGAACCCTGATCACATGTACATTGCACACGCAGCAATGAAGCGTGGACGTGTGATACACGGTATGAGACCAAGGGCTCGCGGAAGGGCAAGTCCGAAGAATACGGAAACTGTCAATATTGAACTGATCATAAGCGAGGTGCGCTAATGGCTGTAGAGAAAAAGTTCGTCCAGGATGGATTTGTAAAGGCATCCATGGATGAATATTTTGCAAAACAATTAAGCAGGGCTGGCTACGGCGGTATGGACATTAACCGTACCCCAATGGGAACCCAGATCACTATCTATGCTGAGAAACCAGGTATGGTAATCGGAAAGGCTGGAAAAGTGATCAGGAAACTGACCCGTGACGTAGACAGGATCTATGACCTGGACAACCCACAGATCGATGCACAGGAAGTCAAGAAACCTGAACTGAATGCACAGATGATGGCATCAAGACTTGCTTCTTCCATTGAGAGAGGATGGTATTTCAGAAAGGCCGGTCACAACACCATGCGTGCTATTATGAACGCTGGTGCACTTGGATGTGAGATCGTCATTTCCGGAAAACTGACCGGTGCAAGGTCAAGGGTAGAGAAGATGGTCAACGGTTACATCAAGCACGCAGGTAAACCTGCTGAAGACATCGTCGATGACGGTTTTGCTGTTGCTGTAAAGAAACTTGGTACCCTTGGATGCAGAGTACGTATCATTCACCCTAATGCAGTCCTTCCGGACGCATACAGGATGAAGACCGCTGAGGAACTTGCAGCATCAGGTGTCGTTGCTCCTGCTGAAGAGGCAAAGGCAGGCATCGAAGAGCTTGTAGAGGCTGAAGGCGCAGTTGCAGAGCCTGAAGAAGTTGTTGAAGCAGCTCCTGAAGTTACAGAAGTAGCTGAAGAAACTGCAGAGGCAGAGGTTGTAGCAGAAGAACCTATGACTGAAGCAGCAGCAGAATCAGAACCTGTAGTTGAGATCGTTGAAGGAGAAGAGCGCCGTGAGGTCAACGGTGTATGGCAGCACAAACATGAGGGACACGATTACTGGCACCCAACGGCCCGTGTCCACAGGGAGGGCTAATCATGGCAATCCTTCGTACAAAAGAGATTAGGGACATGACCCCACACGAACGTGTAGATGAGCTTGAGAAGATCCGAAGCGAACTTATCCGTGAGCGTGCACTTGCATCTGCAGGTGGAGCTCCTGATAACCCCGGAAGGATCGGAGAGCTTAGAAGGACCGTTGCAAAGATCAAGACAATTCAGAACGAATTGAAGGAGATCTGATTTGGAAGCATCAGCTTCTAATCTGATTTTCCACGAGCTGATCGGGCTTGTAACGGAAATCATCGGGTCAACGAATCCCACATTAAATAACATAAAAGGCAGAGTGGTAGACGAGTCACGCAATATGCTTGTGATCGAGACGGAAGACATGGACGAAAAAATGGTCCCAAAACAAGGGACCACGTTTGTCTTCCATCTTCCATCCCATTCTGCTGATCAAGATCAACGTGTTAAAATAAACGGGAAGTTACTGCTCTCACAACCCGAGAATAGAGTTAAGAATATTAGAAAAATACGCATGAGGTAATAATCATGGTAAAAGACATTGGATTGGATGTACCTGAGCCGTCCAAGGAATGTAATGACGTAAATTGTCCATTCCACGGCAGTCTCCCTGTAAGGGGACAGATCCTCGTCGGTACTGTTGTAAGCGACAAGATGGACAGGACAGTGGTCATTCAACAGAGGCGTGAAAAGCTTATAAACAAATATCAGAGATATGAGAAAAGGCAATCAAAGATCCACGCTCACAATCCACCATGCATCAATGCAAAGGTGGGAGATATCGTGACGATCGCGGAATGCCGCCCTCTCAGTAAAACAAAATCATACGTAGTAGTCAAGTCGGAGGTGCAGGCGTGAGGGGTATTCGTTCAACGATCCCACGTGCACTGAACGCTGGCGCCAAGATCGATTGTGTTGATAACACTGGTGCACGTACCGTGGAGATCATTTCAGTCAAGAAGTACAGGGGTGTAAAGAACAGGATGCCAAGGGCAGGTATTGGTGACATGTGCGTTGTATCTGTAAAGAAAGGTACTCCTGAGATGCGCAAGCAGATCCTTTACGCAGTAGTTGTACGTCAGAAGAAGGAATTCCGTCGTCCTGACGGTCTAAGGGTAGGTTTCGAAGACAATGCGGTAGTGATCGTAGATGATAAGGGTATCCCAAAGGGAACCGACATTAAAGGTCCTGTTGCAAGAGAAGCTGCAGAAAGATTCCCAAAGATCGGCACAACAGCATCCATGATCGTGTGAGGTGTTAAATTATGGTATCAAAACAGCCAAGAAAACAGAGGAAAGCACGTTACAACGCACCTCTCCACATCAGGCAGAAATATATGGCTGCACCTCTTTCAAAGGAGCTTCGCGGCAAGTATGGTCGCAGTGCAAGCGTTATTATCGGCGATACTGTTGTGGTAATGCGTGGTGACCATGCAGGTACTAAAGGAAAGGTCGAAGCCCTGTCCCTGAAGAGCGGAACCATCGTCGTAGAAGGTGTTTCTGTTAGCAAAGTGGATGGAACCGAGGTTCCAAGGCCGATCTATCCTTCAAATGTGATGATCACATCACTGGAAATGAACGATAAACGTAGAGAATCAATATTATCTAGAGGCAGGTGATTCAAGTGGGCAAACATCAAAAGAGGATATCTGTCCCGAACAGCTGGCAGATCTCAAAGAAATCCAACAAATGGATCACATCTACAAGACCAGGTCCTCATAACAGATTACAGAGTCTTCCTCTTGCTGTTGTGCTTAGGGATATGCTTGGTGTCGTGGACAACCGTGCAGAAGCAAAAAGAGTACTTTCTGAAGGAAATGTACTTGTTGACGGAATCGCAAGAAAGGACCTCAGGTTCCCTATAGGCCTGATGGATGTAATCAGCATCCCACTGAACAATACAGAATATCTTGTATTGCTTGATGGTAAGGGAAGGCTTGTTCTCAACAAGCTCGAGGGCATGGGTGCAAACAAATTGTGCCGTATTGAGAACAAGACTGTTATCAAAGGCGGAAACATTCAGTTGAACCTGAACGACGGTACAAACTTTAATGGTTCCAATGATTACAATACAAAGGATTCCATTATCCTGTCCCTTCCTGAAAAAGATGTTGTAAAACACATCAAGTACGAGGTAGGCAACCTTGCAATGATCGTTGGTGGAAGCCACTCCGGTGAGATTGGTACTATCAAAGAGATCAACAAGGTAAAAAGCTCTAAGTACAACACAGTGACCATCTCCGGAGAAACCGAATTCGAGACCATCGAGAACTATGTTTTCGTGGTGGGCGAGAAGGAACCAGAGATCAGCCTGGGTGGTGAGTAAATTGAGTAACTCAATGAGAAATCCTAAGGTCGATAAAGTAATCGTCCACATGGGTGTTGGAGAAAGTGGTCAGCATCTTGTAGATGCAGAAGGTATCCTTGAGGCTATAACCGGTCAGACCGTTATCAGAAGCTATGCAAAGAGAACCTTGCCTGCATTCAGCATCAAGAAGAACGAGCCTATCGGATGCAAAGTAACTCTTCGTGGAGATGCTGCAGAAGATTTCCTTACTACATCCCTGGAGATTGTCGAGAAAAAGCTTCGTGCCTCCCAGTTCGATACCTATGGTAATGTTTCCTTTGGTGTCGAAGAGCACACCGATTATCCTGACATGAAGTACGACCCAAACATCGGAATCTTTGGAATGGATATCAATGTGGTCGTAAACCGTCCTGGTTACAGGATCAACAAGAGAAGGATCATAAAGCGAAAGATACCAACTTCCCACAAGATCTCAAAAGAGGATACGATATCTTTCTTTAAAGAAAACTATGGTGTGGAGGTAGAATAATGACTCAGACAGAGAAGAACTTTGGAAGAGGCGCAAACGAGTGTAAAAGATGCGGCAGAAAGCAGGGTCTGGTACGCAAGTATGGTATCTACCTTTGCAGGCATTGTTTCAGGGAAATTGCCCATGACATGGGATTTGAAAAATATACATGAGGTGAACAGATATGGTATTATTGGATCCTCTTGCTGACGCGTTATCAACTATCAAGAACGCTGAAGCTGTTGGTAAAGATTCCTGCACCATCAGGCCGGCATCAAAGCTCATCGGAAATGTACTCAAGGTCATGAAGGACCGTGGATACATCGGTGAGTTCGAGTTTGTGGAAGATGGTAAGGCTGGAATATATACAGTAGAACTTATTGGACGTATTAACAAGTGTGGAGCTATCAAGCCACGTTATTCAGTTGGAGTAACCGATTTCGAGAGATGGGAGAAACAGTTCCTTCCAGCAAAGAACTTTGGTGTTCTGATCCTCACAACCTCCCAGGGAGTAGTTTCCCAGTACGAGGCTCGTGAGAATAACACTGGTGGACAGTTATTATCATTTGTGTACTAATTTAAGGGTGAGATGATATGGCAAAAGAAATCAAAAAAATAATCTCGATTCCTGAAGGTGTGACAGTAACGTTAGAAAATAACGTTCTGTCCGCTTCAGGGCCCAAAGGTACCAACACAAGATTTGTGTGGTATCCAGGTGTGAACATCACAGTGGACGGCTCAGAAGTGACCGTTGACTCTGCTTCATCGAGAAAAAAACAGAAAGCAATGGTCGGAACACTTGCTTCTCACATCAACAACATGATGAACGGTGTTGTGAACGGCTTTGAGTACCGCATGAAAGTGGTCTACTCTCACTTCCCTATGCAGCTTAAGGTAGAGGGTAAGCAGTTCATTATCAGTAACTTCCTTGGTGAGAAGAAGTCAAGGGTCTCCAAGATCCTCGGTGAGACAACTGTAAAAGCAAGTGGCGATGAAGTGATCGTTTCCGGTATCAACAAGGAAGATGTCGGTCAGACCGCTGCTAACATCGAGCAGAAGACAAAGATCAAGCGCTTTGACCCACGTGTATTCCAGGATGGTATATACATCGTTGAGAAGAGGGTATGAGAGAGAAAGTGTAGGTGATCTGAATGGAAGATACAGTTAATGAAACTAACATGAAAGAAGCAGCAGCCACCGAACTTGCACTTGATGAAGAGTCCAAGAGGCTTTTCAAGGTAAGGAAAGTTCAGAAAGGTAAAAAACCTGCCTTCAAGAGGACTGATTCACACAAGTACAAGCGTCTTGATTCCAACTGGAGAAGACCAAGAGGTCTTCAGGGCAAACAGCGCAGACACATTGCTGCAAAAGGTGCTCGTGCACAGGTAGGCTATGGCAGTCCTGCAGCAGTAAAAGGTCTCCACCCATCCGGGTATGCAGAAGTCCTTGTGAAAACTGTTGCAGACGTTGATAATGTTGATGCTTCCCTCGAAGCTATCAGGATCGCAAGAACCGTTGGTGCAAGAAAGAAAGCGCTCATCGAAGCAAAAGCAACTGAAATGGGTATTAAGATATTGAACCCTACCAGGAGTGAGTAAGATGACAGATCTCTCTAACCAGAAAAAACTTGCAGCAAAGGTCCTGGGATGTGGAGTTCACAGGGTCTGGATGGATCCTGAAGCATCTGCTGATATCGCAGTTGCTATCACAAGGGAAGACATCCGTGGCCTTATCGCAAGCGGAAGCATAAAAGCAGAAGCTGTGAAAGGTGTTAGCCGCGGACGTGCAAGAGAAAGGGATGCAAAGCGCAAATACGGCCACCGCAAGGGTCATGGTTCCCGTAAAGGTAGAAAGGGTGCACGTAACCCTAGGAAAGAGCAGTGGATGAAGAAGATCCGTGCAATCAGAAGGAGGCTTAAGGAGCTTCGTGCTGATGGTACACTTGACAAGTCCACATACTGCAAGGTCTACCGTAAAGCAAAGGGTGGCGAGTATAGAAGCCTGGCTCATATGGAAGCGCATCTTGATATTAAGAAGACGGAATGAGCCTGAGGAATAGATAATGAAGACAAATTTACATGTTAAGCTGATGTGGAGGATCTAATATGGCTACAGGACCCCGTTATAAAGTCGCTTTCAGGCGACGAAGGGAAGGGCGTACAGATTATCACCAGAGACTCAGGTTGCTTCTGTCAAAAGAGAATCGAGTAGTTGTGCGCAAGAGCACAAGGCACATGCAGTTGCAACTTGTGGTACCAGATGCAAAGGGAGATATGACATTATCGTCAGCTATCTCTACAGAGCTCGGGAAATACGGATACGAGGGAGCAACCGGTAATACAACCGCAGCATATCTGACAGGTCTCCTGTTCGGATACAAGGCACTTGAAGAAGGCTATGAGAGCGGTGTACTGGATATGGGACTTCAGGCATCATCACCAGGATGTCGTGTATATGCAGCACTCAAAGGTGTTGTCGATGCAGGACTCGATGTGCCTCACAATCCTTCAGTATTCCCATCTGATGAGCGTATAAGAGGAGAACACGTCGCAGAATATATGGAAGGATCCAATCTGCCTGAGATGTTCGAAGCAGTAAAGGAAAAGATCCTTGCAGAGTTCAGTTAAGGTGTGGTTATATGGCATATGAATATAATGAGGAATGGGTACCCAAGACAAGGCTTGGTACGCTTGTTTCAGAAGGACAGGTTACTTCCATGGATGAAGCCATGGATTCCGGTCTCCCTATAAGGGAATCAAAAATAGTTGATATATTATTACCTGATCTGGAGGACGAAGTTCTCGATATCAACATGGTCCAGAGGATGACCGACTCCGGTAGGCGTGTCAAGTTCAGGGCAACCGTTATCGTTGGAAACGGCGATGGTTTTGTTGGACTTGGTCAGGCAAAGGATGTACAGGTAGGACCTGCTATCAGGAAAGCTATTGACAACGCAAAGATCAACATCACACGTATCAATCGTGGATGCGGTTCATGGGAATGCGGTTGTGGACTTCCACACACCGTTCCTTCCGAGGTCAATGGAAAGGCAGGTAGTGTAACTGTAGTACTCAAGCCTGCTCCACGTGGACTTGGACTTGCTGCTGGAGGCACTGCAAAGAAAGTGCTTGAAAAAGCAGGTGTCAAGGACGTATGGACCCGTACAGAAGGTCAGACAAGGACAACTCTCAACTTCGCAAAGGCAACATACAATGCCCTGATGAACACAGGTACTGTCAGAAGGCCAATTGTATTTGAAGAGCAGGAGGCATGAAGATGTTCGCAGTAGTTAGAATGAGAGGCCAGGTGCACGTTCGTGGTGAGATCGAGGATACCCTCGGTATGCTTCGCCTTCACAAGGTCAACCACTGTGTATTCCTTGCTGACAACCCTAACAACAAGGGTATGATCCTGAAAGCAAAAGATTACATTGCATACGGTACCGTTGATGCTGACACTCTGGCACAGGTACTTGGTAAGCGCGGAAGACTCGAGGGCAATGCACGCCTGACAGATGCATATGTTAAGGAGAACTCCGAGTTCGAATCCATTGAAGCATTTGCAGAAGCTCTTGTCAACGACAATGCAAAGATCTCTGATGTTCCAGGTCTGAAGCCGGTATTCAGGCTTCACCCACCAAGGAAGGGTCACGCTGGTATTAAGAGGACTGCTCAGCAGGGCGGTGTCCTTGGAAACCATGGTGAAGACATAAAGACACTTTTGAACAAGATGAGGTGATGTTACTATGAGCAACAAAACCAACACAAAGAAGTTCAGGGGTTCACGTACCTGTGGTGGCGGTACTACCAAGAATCGCCGTGGTGCAGGTAACCGTGGTGGACGTGGTAGGTCCGGTGAGAACAAACACCACTTCACAAGGGCTCTTCAGGGCGGATACACACGCGGAAGCAACCGTGGATTCTCTCGTCCATTGAAGATGATTCGCGATGTTTCAGTCGTGAACGTCGGTGAACTTGACGAACTTGCAGATCAGCTTGTAGAAGATGGCTTTGCACAGCTTGAAGATGGTGCATATGTCATCAACCTTGCAGATCTTGAAATTGAAAAAGTTCTTGGTACCGGAAAAGTAACAAAGAATATGGTTGTTACAGCATGCACCTTCTCCGGAGTTGCACGGGACAAGATCGAAAATGCAGGTGGATCCTGCGTAGAAATTGAAGAGTAATGTCTGTTACAGACATTACTTTTATATTTGTTGCGTTTTTATTACTGCTGATTAATTTGTATTATATGAAAGTCTGTTTGACTTTCAATCCGAATAAAGGTGTAGTTAATGAGTCTCAGGGAGAGTTTGGAACCGTTTTTTAACAGATTGCCCGCCGTTGCAAGTCCGGAGGGGCATGTGCATTTTAAGAACAAGTTATTATGGACTCTTGGAATATTGGTACTTTACTTTGCTCTTGCAAATGTACCTCTATTTGGTCTTTCAAGTGATTCCATCGACCTGTTCGAACAATATAGAGCGTTCTTTGCCGGAGCATCAGGATCACTAATGCTTCTTGGTATTGGTCCTATTGTTACTGCATCGATTGTCCTTCAGCTTCTTGTAGGCGCTGATGTTATCAAGCTTAACATGTCTGATCCTGCAGATCAGGCTTTCTTCCAGGGCGCACAGAAGTTCATGGTCTTTGTAATGATCGTGCTTGAAGCCCTTCCACAGATCGTAGGAGGTTACATACAGCCGGATGCCGGAGTAGCGTCAGCTCTCGGTGTTGGTCTTGGAGTTGTCACACTTATCATCTTCCTCCAGATATGTATTGGCGGTGTGCTGATCCTCTTTATGGATGAGATCGTGTCAAAATGGGGAATTGGTTCAGGTGTTGGATTGTTCATCGTTGCTGGTGTTTCACAGCAGATCGTGACCGGATTGTTCAACTGGGAACTTGATACAGCAGGTCTTCCTATTGGAATACTTCCAAAGTGGATCTATATAGCTCAGAATGTAGGACTGGATTATATTTTCACAGGCGATGGTATGATGTTCCTCCTTATCAGAGGTGGAATTCTGGCACTTGTAAGTACAGTTGCTATCTTCCTGTTGGTCGTATATGTGGAAAGTACCCGCATTGAGATCCCACTGGCCCACAGTGCTGTAAAGGGCGCAAGGGGAAGATTCCCTGTAAAACTTATCTATGCATCCGTTCTTCCAATGATCCTTGTCAGGGCATTGCAGGCGAACATACAGATGATCGGTCTGTTGCTTTCAGGACGTGGCATAACCTTCCTGGGTGAATACAATGGTTCCACTCCTATCAATGGTCTGATGTACTATCTTTCACCGATAAACAGTCCGTATGACTGGATCCCTTCACTTGTAAGGGAGTCATTCACAGGATATGGAGCACCTGTACCTGCAGGCTGGCAGATAGGATTGCATGTGCTTGTTGATGCTCTCTTCCTGATCGTTGGTGGTATAATATTCGCTCTGTTCTGGATCGAGACCACTGGCATGGGTGCAAAACCAACTGCTCAGAAGGTTTTCAATTCAGGAATGCAGATCCCTGGTTTCAGGCGTAATGTCGGAAGTATCGAAAAGGTCATGGTGAGGTACATTCCCAAAGTAACCATTATTGGTGGTGCTTTCATTGGCGGACTTACACTTCTGGCAAGTTTGCTGGGTACCATTGGTGGTGCAGGTGGAACAGGATTGCTGCTTACAGTAAGTATTGTATACCGTCTGTATGAGGATATTGCATCTGAACAGATGATGGAAATGCATCCAATGGTCAGATCCTTCTTCGGACAGGATTAATACGAAAAATGGAGATATATCAATGAATGTTGTTTTATTTGGTCCGCCGGGTGCAGGAAAAGGCACCCAGGCCAAAGAACTGGCTAAACATTATCAGATCCCTCACATATCTACCGGTGATATTTTGAGGGCAAACGTACGTGATGGTACAGAACTAGGACGCGAAGCTAAGGGCTATATGGACAGGGGCGAACTTGTTCCTGACGAAGTACTTATCGGAATTATTAAGAACCGTCTTACAGAGGATGACTGCAAGGCAGGATATCTTCTTGACGGATACCCAAGGACAACTCCACAGGCAGATGCACTTTCAGGGATCCTCTATGAGATCAATATGCCTCTTGAAGCAGTTCTTAATATCGATGTTGCTGATGAGGAGCTTGTGATCCGCCTTTGCGGCAGGTTCATGTGCAACTGCGGTGAGAGCTACCACATAAAGTTCAACCCTCCTGAGAAAGAAGGTGTATGTGACTCATGCGGTGCAGAGCTCTACCAGCGTGATGACGATAAAGAGGATGTCATCAGGCAGAGACTTGAGTCCTACAAGGAGAAGACACAGCCACTTATTGATTATTACAATGAGAAGAACATTCTTGTGAACATCGATGGTGCAGGCGAGATCGATCGTGTCTTTTCAGATATTTGTGAAGTCCTTGACCAGTACAAGTAAATTATCCGAAGGTGATGATGCATGGCAGATTCAAATTTCAAGAAAACAGCAGAAAGATTTGTACTGGCAGTCGGTATTTCTCTGATGATAGGTATCCTTGTTCTCGGTGAGGAAGGCAGGGAAGGTATCGGAGCTATCGTTGGTGTCCTGATGGACCCAATAAGTGCCATGGTCGGTGATGGCAACTTCCACATAATGTTGTTCATCATGGCAGCGATCACTGCTTTGTATGCATCACTTATTCAGAAATATACTATTGACTGGAAGCTCATGCGTAACACACAGGAACGTATGAAGTCCTTCCAGAAGGAGTTCCGTGAGGCACAGCTTGCACAGAACACCTATCTGGTAAAAAAATTGGAAGAACAGCGTGCTGACATGATGTCTGACCAGATGGAAATGTCAAAGCAGCAGTTCAAACCGATGGCATATATCAGTATAATCTCCCTTCCACTTTTCATGTGGGCATACCATTACATCAGCCTGCATCCGGGAGCTTCACTTGTATTCCCATTCTGGGGACAGCAGGAACTTGTTTCCACTGTGTTGGGACCGATCCAGTACTGGATATTCTGGTATTTCATCACATCACTGGCTATCAGCCAGGTAGTGCGTAAAGCACTGGATATTGGTGGCGTCTAAGCATGCTTTTAACTATTAGTGGACTGCCTGGAAGTGGAACCACAACCGTGTGTAAGCTTCTGGCAGAACATTATTCCGTTGAGATGATCTCAGCAGGAGATGTTTTCAGGGGTCTTGCAAAAGAACGCGGAATGACCCTTTCAGAGTTTGGAAGCCTGGCAGAATCTGATCCTTCTATCGACATTGAGATCGATAAGAGGCAATCTGAGATCGCTAATAATTCCGATGGTCTTATTCTCGAAGGGCGTCTTGCAGGTCACATGGCTGGAAATGCCTTGAAGGTATGGATCAAGGCACCTATGGAAGTGCGTGTGAGGAGGATTGTCGTAAGGGAAGGTTCATCCTTTGATGTACGCATGCAGGAAACTCTGGAACGCGAGGCTTCAGAAGCATTGCGCTACAAAGAGATCCATTCAATTGATATCAATGATCTTTCTATCTATGATCTTGTAATTGACTCCACTCGCTGGGATCAGTTCGCTATCACAGCTATCCTTAAGCAGGCAATTGATGCCTGTGGTGGGTTTGAATAAATAATTTACAGGTACTGCTATGGTTTCATCAGGTAATTCCAAAGATGTGGACATGATGGTAGTTAAGGCACATGCCACTACTAATGCCGCATACGGCTGCAGGCCGGAAGAACGTCCTATTCTTGAGTATATTAATATGGGTGTCGTTAACATTGACAAGCCCGCAGGTCCTACCAGTCATGAAGTGACAGCATGGATAAGGGATATGCTTGGTGTGAGCAAAGCCGGTCATTCCGGTTCACTTGATCCGGGTGTAACAGGTGTACTTCCGGTGATGCTTGGTAAGGCTACTAAAGCAGTCTCAGCCCTGCGCCTTTCAGGCAAGGAGTACATCTGCCTCATGCATCTTCATAGTGATGTTCCTGAGATTAAGATCAGGCGTGTATGCAAAGACTTCAAAGGTCCTATTTACCAGACCCCTCCGGTTATCTCTGCAGTTAAAAGGCAGTTAAGGATCAGGAACATCTATTATCTTGATGTCCTGGAGATCGACGGCAGGGAAGTGCTCATGAGGGTCGGCTGTGAGGCAGGAACATATCTGCGTAAGCTTTGCCATGACATTGGTCTTATCCTGGGTTGTGGTGCCAATATGAAGCAGCTTCGCAGGACGGGTACAGGTCCGTTCAGGGAGGATACTCTGGTAACTCTGTATGATCTTAAGGATGCCTGTGTTTTCTGGAAGGAAGACAACGATGAGGCCGAGCTCAGGAAACTGATACTTCCTATGGAGGTGGGTCTGTCCCATCTGCCCCGCATTGTCATCCGTGATACTGCAGTTGATGCGGTATGCAGGGGTGCACAGCTTGCAGTTTCAGGAGTTTTATCTTTTACCAAAGGTATCAAAAAAGACGACAAGGTAGCTCTTTTCACACTAAAAGGGGAAGCTGTGGCACTATGCAGGGCGTCCATGGATTCCGATGAACTTTGGGACAATGATCACGGTATCGCCTGTATTACCGAAAGAGTAATAATGGATGCCGCTATTTATCCAAGCTGCTGGAAGGCAAAATAAACGCCGGTCAGCACAAATACGGCTTTTTTGCCGAGGTAGTCTAGTGGTAGGGCGCAAGCCTGGAAAGCTTGTGGGGCCTGTCCCCTCGGGAGTTCGAATCTCCCCCTCGGCGTTTTTCTCTTATTTCAGTGTCTATTATTTCATGTTTTATACCTGCATATACAGGTAACTCTTCAGAATGCATTGCATTCAGGGTGCCATAATTGAATTACATCTTACAATTTCTCTCATGATCATGTAACGTCCTTGGTTTAAGGTATTCTGAATTGCGCCAATGTTTATTGTATCTTCAATTTGTTTCCGATATATCCAATGAATATTTCAACAAACATACCACCAAGTCCAATCAGCATTAGTGCTGAATATAATCTTGGGAAATCATGCAGGTAATAAGACCATGAAAGCATGTGTCCAATTCCAGCATTCGTTGCTCCAAATAACATTTCTCCCATGATCTGGAAAAATAAGCATAGTAGATATCCAATTTTAATTGCATCCAGTCGGTGACCATTACCAGAGATTAATATAACTACTAAAATAGGGACTATTATCGATTGCAGGAAGATTAGAAGTCGCGAAAGGCCAAAAAGAACGATCAGAATTGGCACATTTACCATAATTGCTGCTCCAATTGCGAAAACGAGGAACCATAATGCTGGATTAATGGCGGTTTTTAGCCTTTGGGATGTGTACATGAGTTTACCCAATGGTAAACCAATTGCCAATATTATCAATAACTCCAAAAACGAAAAAACAAGTGTGATCATAAGCTGATAGACCAATGTTAATGACAAAACCTGGACTATAGTGGAAAAGGGTGGAACCTCATATGTTGCAAGAATTGTTCTTGCTAAAATTTCCCAGGATAAGAACAACATCACAAAGGGGATAACACGATAAAGCTATTGTAAGGATTTGCTTTTGTAGTTTTGATTTTCGATTGTATCTTCCATATACCCACAGCCAAAATATGATATATTTTTAGATAATGTAAAATAAAATATAAATGTATGGGTTTAATTGATTTAGGGGTATACTTCAGACGAGAGTAAATCTCAATCAATATATGATTCCCTTTTACTTCTAAATTTGTTCGGAAATGTATTTATCCCGAAAACCCACATTATCTTATGTGATAGGTATGTTGGGGGACATAACAAAAACAATATTGTTAGTTTCAACGGTTTTAATTTTATTTGCAACTGTGTGTATAGCGGCAGATTTTGAGGATTGTGCGGACTGTCATCAGGAATCATATGATCAGTGGAGTTCTTCGGCTCATGGAATTGCCGATTGTGGAATATGCCATACTCCTGCAGATGTTGATTTTGAAGGTCATATTGCGGAACCTTCTGCTTCAGTCCCATCTGCAGATCTGTCTTCTGAGGTGTGTGCCGATTGTCACGCTGCCATCTTTGCTGAGTGGAACGAGTTTGGAGGAGCTGATTTCGATATGGAAGTAATGGCAAGCCACTCCGAACCAACTGAGATCGCAGAGCCCTATGTGCTGCATTCGGATGTTTCCTGTGTTGTATGTAAGAGCACAGATGGTGCGATATTGAATCTTGAGGAACCGGAAACGTATATGCTGAACGAGGAAGCTGCCCATGACATTGAAGTGACCGAATGGTCGATAGCTTGTGTTGCCTGTCATGATCCTCATGAGGGTTCTTTGAGGGTTGAGGATAGTACGCTTCTCTGTTCTAATTGTCATAACACAGAAGGTGTTGTAGCAGACGGAACTGTTGATGTTGTAAGGCATGCGCAGTGGGAAATGGTCAGCACATCAATATATGAGGATGGGACTCACCCTGAATTGGGCTGTGTTGATTGCCACATGTCAATGGTACCATCAGATGGCGGAATGACAACAGGTCATAATTTCGATTTTGATGTAGTGGCCCTTTCAGATCCGGATTCTTCCAATGGCTGTTATATGTGCCATCAGGACGAATTAGCATCATTGATCGAAGAAAAGCAGGAACCTATATCCCAAAGGATATCTGACCTTAACACGTTGAAGGAAGGGGCAAACGTTGCTCTTGAAAGCTTCAATGGAACAGATGCCTATGAAACACAGCTTGCCAACTATAACAACGGACTTTTCTATCTTACAGAAGTTGGGAATGATGGCAGCCTTGGTATCCATAATATGGTACGTGCAGAGTCCGATCTTGACATGGCAGAAGAATTCTTCAATTTAGTGATCGAAGGCGATTCAGATTCCGATGAACCTGCTGACAAGATCCCTGCGATCGGCGCTCCGGTCGTAGTAGTGATCTTTGCAGCGCTTGCAATTTTAGTAAAGAGGGACTGATCTTTGTCCCTCTGACCTATCTTTTTTTAAAATTAGTTTAAAGTTTTTAGAACAGCTTTGCCATATTCTGTTGCGCTTTTCGGGTCTCTTCCGGTGACGATATTTCCATCTGAGATCACACCTTTGTCTTTGTGTTTGGCTCCCTTCTCCTTAAGTATCCTGACGGTTTCATCGTTCTTGAACACGGTACTTTTCTTTCCTTCAAGGACGCCTGCATTTGCGAGTACGACCGGTGATATGCATATCGCAGCTACGACCTTGCCCTGTTCGTTAGCTTTTCTTACAATATCCTGCAGTTCCTTGTTGTCCCAAAGATACTGCTTGGCACCTCCACCACCGGTAATGGATATAGCATCATACTCATCGATGTTCACATCGGAGATACTGATGTCAGGATTGACCTTTCCTCCGAGCATTCCTTTTGCTTTCTTAGTTTTATTGCTAGCGACGGTGACCTTTGCACCACTTTTCTCGAACACTTCCTTTGGTTCAAAAAATTCCTCGTCCCTGAAATTTTCCTGTGCCACTACCATGAGTATTTTCTTCTGGTCTGTCATTTGATCACCTTTAAGATTTAATTGTAAAATGTCATTCAGAGAAACATTTCTGTTAACCTTATGTTCTTGTACTATCTTATAAATCAATAGCGAAGTCTGGTTCTTTGTTCTATGGTTTCTTTTAGAAAATTGTTTAAGCTAACAGTACTTTAGAAAACTAGGTGTGAAAGAATGGAACGTATCTACAAGTATTACCCGGAGGATTTTGGAGAACTGACTGTCAGGGTCATCCACATGGACCTTTTGTTCGATGTATATGATGATCACACTTACGTGACCTCTGACCTTAAGGTCAGGACTCTTGAAGAGCCTATGTGGTCTCTTGACCTGAACTGCCGTGATCTTGAAATTAAGATGATCAGTTGTGAGGATTATGATGTATCCTATGATTACAGGAAGGATGAGCACATCCTATCCATAGAATTTGGTTGTCAGGTGCCTTCTGATACTGAACTTGTGATCCATACGGAAACGGTGTGCAAACCGACACGTAATATCCTTGAAGGTCTCTATTATGATGAAACACCTGCAGGCGCACCTCCTCAGCAGATAACACAGTGTCAGCAGTGGGGATTCCAGCGTATCGTTCCATGTATCGATGACATGACTGCCAAATGCACTTATACGACCACCATCATTGCAGATGAGCGATATACCAATCTCATCACAAATGGGGATGTGGTGGAGGAAAAACACTCTGTAGGTAATGGCAGGGCAAAGATCGTCTATGATAATTCCGTCACACCAATGGCAACTTACCTTTTCTTCCTCGGGGTTGGCACCTATCGTACCTTCACAAGGGAGTTCGAATATCCTGACGGCCACACCTTCAATCTGGAGCTGTTGGTGCCACCGGAGTCCGAGGTATATCCTGCAGAAAAGGCACTGGATGTGATCTATGACTCTGTGATGTGGACATATCTTTTCACAGGCCCTGAGCAGTATAATGACATTGACAAAAGGAAGGAGATATATGATCTTGTCAGGGTACGTGATGCACTTAAATCAGAAGGCAACACTGATGACCTGAAGTTCATGCGTGATGAGCTGAAAAAACTTGACAGCTCACTTATTATGGGTTACAAGTACACTGGAACCGTCTATCGCGAGATCGGGATGCAGAACTCCGATTTTGGTGGTATGGAGAATGTAGGTAACACTACAATAACGACCAACCGTATCATGCCTTATCCGGAGACCACAGACCCTTCATTCGAATACATGGTGCGGGTCAAGGTCCATGAATACTATCATAACATTAATGGTTCCGAGGTCACAGGGTGGAGTCCGTTCGAGATATGGCTCAATGAGGCGGTGACCGTTCACATAGAGCATCAGTTCCATGCTTTCATCTTCGGGGAGAATTACAGCCGTTTGTCTAATGTCCTGGACCTTCTGGCACCCGGAGTTGGTACCTTTGCACTCGACAGTGGTGCCGCTTCCATGTCCATAGTTCCTGAAGGTTTCAATGATCCTAATGACCTGATCACAGCAGTGACCTATGTCAAGGCCCCCGAATTTGTGAGGATGCTGGAAACGCTGATGGGCAAGGAAGTCTTTGCCCGTGCTCTTGATGTTTATCATACGAAGTTCAGCCACTCCAATGCCACAGGCTCTGACTGGTTGAAGACCATGGAAGAGGTTTCCGGAATGGACTTTTCCGAAATGTCCGAGACCTGGCTGTCACAGACTAAATTCCCAATGGTCCATGTTGATACTTCATACGATCCGAAGGACAGTTCTTTTACGCTGGATATCCATCAAGATGTTCCTGAAGGTGGAAAACACTGGGAATTCCCCTTTGTTGCAGCTCTTGTGGATGAGGATGGAAATGATATTGTGCAGATCAATGAATGGATCGATTCGGTGGATGCCAGCATCCTTGTAGAGAATGTTGAGGCACCGGCCTTTGTATCTGTGAACCGCGACTATTCGTTCTATGGAAAGGTGGTTCGTGAGGTTTCCGATGAGGAGCTTCTGCTGCAGGTTAGAAAGGACAGCGATGTGATCAACCGTTTCATTGCCTATTACACTCTTGTTGACAGGGAAAAGATGCGTCTGATAGCTAATCCACAGGCGCAGGTGTCCGAAATGTTCATTGAGTTGTTCAATGACCTGATCAACGATGATCTGTTGATGGAAGATGTTGGCGGTCAGTTCCTTGCTATCTTTGAGTCGGTGGAGGATGAACGGCTTGCACACAGTTACCAGCTTCTCTATGATGTGAAAAAACGTATTCTTGAAGGTATTGCGAGAAATAATACGGTTTCCATGCTTAATTTATATCACAAATACCTGAAGGTAGCAATACCTCAGGACGATACTCTCGAGGAGCATGCACGCGTTATCAAGGCACGTCAGGTGAAGAACGCTGTATTGCGTATCATTACTAACCTTGATACTCCGTTCGTACATCAGTTGTGCAAGAAGCAGTTCTTTGAGGCATCCTGTGCAAGTGACAGACTGGTGGCTTTTGACTGTTACATCAACAGTTCTGCCGAGGATAAGATGGAATTGCTTTGGGATTTCATGGAAGATTCCAGGAAGAACCTTGTTGCCTGGGAGGCCTTCCTTTCAATAGTTGCAGGAAATAGCAGTTCTGATGCTGTCTCTATTGTAAAGGAAATTGAAGCTTCGGATTCCTTCCGCATTGAGCAGGCTAACGATCAACGTGCTCTGTATGGTGGTTTTGGCAGGAACAGGAAGATCTCCTTACAGACCGGGGAAGGGCGTGAACTTCTGCATTCGATATTGCTCAAACTTTCTTCTGTCAATGAGTACAGTACCACAAATCTTCTCAATGTCTTCGCAAATATCGACCTGATGGAGGAAGAATACCATATTCCTCTGGTCTCAATACTTGCTGACATGCTTGACACTCTCGATTCGGAGAAGGTTCCCAGTGTCTACAACAGGATCAGGAAATTACTGCAGGGTGCTCCGAACGCAGTGGCTGCCTATGAGGCAGATACTGGTAAACTAAAAGGAATGTGATGGATCATTGTGTGCTTCTTAATTTCAGAAAATCGTTAAAAAAGGAATAAGATTATTGCTCCGGGAGAATTAGAGTAGAATTATTTTACATTCTCCCCTATTTTTTTATTTTCGAGTACAATGTCAAGGACTTCTGTAATCCCTGATAAGACGATATCTGCTTCAACGTTATCGGAGTAGTGCCTCCTGTCCCCATAAGCTGCGTAAGCGGTTATCATTCCTATTTTTCTTGCCGGTTCTATATCCCTTCCGGGGCTGTCTCCTACAAAAAGTGCCTGTTGCGGGCTAATGTCCAGAAGATCAAGTGTAAAATAGAATACTTTGTGGTCAGGCTTTTTGGCACCTGTCATGTCATTGGTAACTATAATATCAAAATATTCCTTTATTTGCATCCTCTCGAGTCTTTTCATAGCATTGTTGGAGTGAGCATCGGTGACAAGTGCCAGGGTAATGTGTTCTTCTTTGAGGATTTCAAGTGTCTGCTTCACTCCCGGGTAAAGCACAAGGGCTTCCAGTTTGATGGTCTCGTAGATCCTGCAGCAGATCTCGTAATCCTCTTCGGAGTAAAGTTCGTTGTCCAGAAGGTAGTCCCTGATGTTCTCGAGGTCTTCAAATCCGGGTGTTCCACGCAGGAAATATCCCAGCATGTCCTCAGGATCCCCTCCTCCCAGATGTTCTACCATCCTTTTGCACGCGGTAAGCTTTGCTTCCAGAAAATCAAAAAGGGTGTTGTCCATGTCAAAGAGTACTGCTTTTATGCTCCTTTCCATGGATCTGACTGCCTCCACTTCAATACTCAAAAAAGGCGAGATATCCGGGTAATCCCAGATTGAGGACTGGTACTAATATGACCAGTCCCAACCATTTAGACTTGTTGACGGCAAATGCGATCTGTCCCCAGATGTATGCGAGATATAGTATGTTCACGAAAGGTATGAAAAATGGTACTACTGCGAAAAGTGAAAATCTGCATATCCTTACCATCAGGACAAGGTTCAGTATAGGTATCCAGGCCATCCACCAACCTTCTGTCTGTGTCTTTCCAGCGATAACCTGCAGTGAATAGGCAAAGTATATGTAGAAAAGTATTGATGCGAATAAATGTGATATTCCAAATCCCGGGAATAATGATACGATATCCATTTTATTAACTCCTATCCATGAAATTGAAACATCAGGTATTTATTTATGCCGATGATGGTGGTGATGTTCTATATAGTGTTAATTCTATATGTGCTTCTCATGGGTTCATCACCTGTAAAGGGCTACATGGAGATCACTGCCGGATGTATCATCTATGGGATGGTGGGTGTATTCCTTGCATTTATACATGATATGGGCACTCTGCCTATTATATTCTATAAACTTCTGATAGGCATATTCTTTATGCTGGTCTATTTGTATCTCCGGGGTAATCTGGGAATTCTCCGATTGGGTGGTAAGAGGCGTCACCTGTTGCTTCTTGGTATTTTCAAACTGATGACCATATCTTTCTATTTCACATGTATCATTTATTCAGGTCTTTCGATAGCGATACTTCTGCTATATACAGCACCCATGTATGTGACCATACTGTCTCCGGTCGTGCTGGGGGAGAGGGTGACACGATCAGGTCTTGTTGGGCTGTTACTTTCCATGATCGGTATTCTTCTCATTGTTGATCCTGCAACACTTGTTCGTTCAGGTATGGATGATATTCATTTTATTGGTATGGCAGCAGGTATCCTGTCAGGAATCTCTTTTAGTTTCATCATTATGACTGCACGTTATGTGAGGGATGAATATTCGGGCTTTTCACAATTCTTCTGGGCAACGGTATTTTGTGTTGTTGTGCTCGTGCCTTTTGCTCCAACGGTTTCCATTCCGGTTCTCAGGGAGAATTTCCTGATGCTCCTTCTTTTTGGTCTGGTGAACACGAGTATAAGCGGGGTTCTGTATTTCAACGGACTTTCAAGGGTGAGGACACAGGCTGCCAGTATACTGGCAATGCTGGAGCCTGTAAGTGGTATCTTTTTTGATTATACCATCCTTCATAGTGCTATCTTTGCTGAGACAATCCTTGGTTGTGTGTTCATTATTGCAGGTGCCCTTCTAGCAGTAACGGATCATATTTCGTTTGGCAAGTATCTTAAATTTGAGACCTGACATTTTGATATGGTTTTCCACTTTGATCTTTTCTATGACAATTGCCTGCATTTAAATCCCTTAAGCGGGGTTCGACATGAATATATACGAGATCGTTGTTTGATGGTATATTCTCTGGGATGGCGTAATAAGGAATTTTTTGGCTAACATGCCAAAGAATTGCAATAAATAAGGTTATATACCAGAAATCGCATATTCAGCGAAGTCGCTTTTGAATTTATAAAAATTTAGAAAGCCACAAGGCTGTGTCGGAACCAATGGGTTCCGAGGCTACGGGGTGTTGATTCACCCTTAAGGAGGATATTATATGGCAGACGAAGAAATTAGACATCTGGTTCGTATAATGAATACTGACCTGCAGGGAAGCCAGCGGGTAAAGTACGCATTGACCGGTATCCGTGGTATCGGATTAAGAACCTCTCGTGTTATAGTAGACAGTACCGGCGTTGATCCGGACGCAGTGATCGGTTACCTCCCTGATGAGGACATCGCAAAACTTGATTCTGCAATTGCACAGTTCGAGCAGAACCTTCCTATATGGATGCTCAACAGGCAGCGCGACCCAATATCTGGTGACAGCAAACACCTTCTTGGTCAGGATATTATCATGACCCTGAAAGAGGATCTTAACGACCTCAAGAAATCACGTGCATACCGTGGTCTCAGACATGAGAGAGGTCTCAAGGTCAGAGGACAGAGAACCAAGTCCACAGGAAGACGTGGTAGCACCATTGGTGTAAGGAAGAAGAAATGAAGGTGATGCAATATGGTATATCCTGGTAAAAGTACAAAATCTTATGATACACCAAAGCACCCCTGGCAAGCTGCCAGGATGGCTACTGAGGTTGAGCTCGTTAAAAAGTATGGTCTCCGTAACAAGAAGGAACTCTGGAAATCTCACAGTGTACTGAGAAGGTTCAGGGCAGACGCAAGGCGTCTCCTTGCTGAATCCGCAGAGTCCGAACTTACAGGTCATGCAAAGACAGAAGCAGACCAGATCCTTGCAAAACTGATCAGGTTCTCAATTCTGAAATCAGACTCTAACATTGATGATATTCTTGGTCTCCAGACCGAAGCAATCCTTGAGCGCAGGCTTCAGACACAGGTCCACAGGCTTGGATTTGCCCGCACTGCACGTCAGGCAAGGCAGTTCATTACCCACGGTCACATCGCTATCGATGGAAAGAGGGTAACAGTTCCTGGTATGATGGTCACAAAGGAGCAGGAAATGGCAATCGACTACTACGGTAAGTCTCCAATTTCCAGGGAAGCTCACCCGGAAAGACCTGCACAGATCGCATCATCAATCGTAGAGGAATAAGGAGGAGTAAAATATGGCAAACGGAATCTGGGGTGTTGCACACATCAAATGTTCATTTAACAACACGATCATCACCGTGACAGATCTCACTGGTGCAGAGACCATCGCAAAATCCTCTGGTGGAATGGTTGTAAAGGCAGCAAGGGATGAAAGTTCCCCATATACTGCTATGCAGATGGCAAGCCAGCTTGCAGATACCCTCAAAGACAAGGGTATCGAGGGTGTTCACATCAAGGTCAGAGCACCTGGAGGAAACAAGCAGAGGAGTCCGGGTCCAGGCGCACAGGCTGCGATCAGGGCATTCGCAAGGGCAGGCGTCAGGATCGGTAGGATCGAAGACGTTACACCAGTACCACACGATGGAACTCGTCCAAAAGGCGGAAGGCGTGTATAATCACAAAGAACAGAGGTTTTCCAATGGAAATAGATATACTTGAGTTATCCGATAGATCAGCAAAGTTCATTTTATCCGGCACAACCGCAGCTTTTGCAAATGGTGTCCGCAGGGCTATGCTCGCAGATGTACCTACGCTAGCGATCGATGACGTGAATATCTATAATAATACTTCTGTTCTGTATGACGAACAGCTGGCATTGAGGTTGGGTCTGATCCCCCTCACATCCAGTCTTGAGGACTTCGTGCCGCAGGATAAGTGTACCTGTGAAGGTGCTGGCTGTCCTGCATGTACTGTTTCCTTGACTCTCAGCGCTGAAGCAGGTGAAGAGGAGCAGGTCATCGTTCATTCCGGTGACATCGTCTCATCTGATCCAAATGTACAGCCAGCAGACAAGACCATCCCTATAATTGATCTAAGGACCGGCCAGAAGGTCGTTCTTGAAGCAATTGCACACATGGGCTATGGTAATGAGCATGCAAAGTGGCAGGCAGGCGTTGCCTGTGGCTACAAGAACATGCCTGTTATTACCATTGAAGGATGCGACAGGTGCGGCATATGCGTCAATGCATGTCCAAGGAACATAATTCAGCTCGGTGAGGAATCTGCTGAGGTCGCCAAAGAGGACCTTCTCAGGTGTTCATTGTGCAGATTATGCCAGGATTCATGCGATATAGATGCCATTACCGTTGGTGCAGATGAAAAATCTTTCATTTTCACTATGGAATCCGATGGTTCATACACTGCTCAACAGTTAATCTTAAATGCAGTGAATACGATTAAAGGAAAAGCCTCTGAGATGCAAAACATCCTGAGCACACTGTAAATCGGAAATACCAATTTCCTTTTTACTTTATTTAATTTCAGAAGATCCCGCGTGCGGGGGTTGCCCAGCCAGGCCAAAGGCGCTAGGTTGAGGGCCTAGTCTCGTAGGAGTTCGTGTGTTCGAATCACACCTCCCGCACCAAACCACTTTCGGTCAATTCCGAAACAACACGGTCCTGAGATCTTTCAGGACGGTAACTCGATAAATCAACAACATCCACTTTGCGGGGGTTGCCCAGCCAGGCCAAAGGCGCTAGGTTGAGGGCCTAGTCTCGTAGGAGTTCGTGTGTTCGAATCACACCTCCCGCACCAAACTAATTTCGGTCAATTCCGAAACAACACGGTCCTGAGATCTTTCAGGACGGTAACTCGATAAATCAACAACATCCACTTTGCGGGGGTTGCCCAGCCAGGCCAAAGGCGCTAGGTTGAGGGCCTAGTCTCGTAGGAGTTCGTGTGTTCGAATCACACCTCCCGCACCATCTTTCTTATTCTATTATTCTAACAAACTTATGTTTTCACTCTGGCACTTTTGCTTAGCGGTTCATGATCGATAGCATTTGCTATGTACCATTAACTGAAAAATCCGAAAAAAGAAGAGAGAATGCAAAAGCATCTCTCTGAATGCAATCCCGTGGAGTAGGTGTCTTTTATTGCTCTTCTTCAATGTGCTCAGCAACGCCCATTACAACGATCCTGGTTTCCACTATCGTATCATGCCCTTCAAGAAGCACTTCATCCTTTTTGATGTCTATCTTGACTGAATCCGGATCAAGATCTGCTTCTTTCATGTATTCATAGATAGTATCCTTACCAATACTGATTGCATGTTCCACTGCATCTTCATATTCGTAGAAGTTCTCTCTTCCTTTTTCGGAATATACATAGAACTCCCATTCCGGCGCAGCCATGGATGCCGGTCGTATTAATATTTCGACTCTCCTGATTCCTTTTGCAGCCAATGCCCCTGCAGCATTACCCACATTTGCAAATTCCGGCAGGATTATCTCTGCATCTATCAGTTCCTTCATCTCTTTAAGATATGCTACCACGGGGCCACCGATCAGCACCACTGGTACATGTACCTTGAACTGGATTGGTGATTCTGCATCGAATATATTGCGTATTTCCTCTCTCGATATCTTTTCAAGGAAAAATGAAACAAGATCTGCTGCCATGTTCTTGGCAAACTCTCTCTTCACATGGGATGCAAACTCATCTCCTTTCATCTTATAAAGTGGGGCGAGGTGCTCTGCACCGATGCGTGAAGCCTCTGCATCGTATTCCGTATACTCTCCAAGCACATGCAGGGCATCCGTGGGTGTGAAACTGATAGGTTGTATCAGCCTTTTCTGCATGAGTGTATCCAGATGTTTTGATGCCGGGTATTTATTGATACGTGATCGTATCTCCTTGAGGGATGTTGGCTCAGCAGGAATTGCATTGAGGATCTCTGTTTCCAGATCAGTTAGCTCAAGGGGATCATACTCTGTCCTTATGTAGAACTTGGTAGGCTGAAAGTTTCTCCCCAGTAATGCTTTGGAAGGCATCGGGTTGGTTGCTATCTGCTCAAGGAATTTAGGGAACTGTGCTGCTGCCCTGCATAAAGGAATGACCCTTCGTGGTCCGAAGTTGAGCTTTCCTGAAGCGATCCAGATATCACTGTCTCCTCCAAGTGCCGAGGTTTCCATCCTTATGGCCTTGACCCTTGTCTTCCATCCACCTACTACAGCTCCGGAGTCACTCATTTCGGGTATGCTGTTTCTTATCACGGACACATCAGTACTTGTTCCACCTACGTCTATGACTGCGCAGCTATCTTTCTTTGAGAGGAATGAAGCACCTACCAGACTTCCTGCAGGTCCTGAGAATATGGATTCGATCGGTCTTTCCAGTGCACCCTTGATTCCGATCACAGATCCGTCACATTTGAGCATGAATATCTTTGATTCCATGCCGCGACCTCTTATCTCAGATTCCACACTGGACATGAACTTCTCTGTTATGGGAAGCAATTGTGCGTTAAAGAATGCTGTTACAGCTCTTTCGAATGCTCCGAGATCCTGTGAAAGCTCATGTGCACACACCACAGGCATGCCTGTGATCTTCCTGATGATCTCCTTGACCCTCAGTTCATGTTCAGGGTTGCGGATGCTAAAATAAGATGAGACTGCAAAAGCTGAGACATTTTCCTTTGCCCTGTGTGCAAACTCCTTTACTGCATTTTCATCCAATGGTTCTGCTTCAGATCCCTTATGGTCATGACCTCCTTTAACCTGTACGAAATGTTCTGTGGGAAGGTCAGTACTGGTAAAATAATCCCCCACAAGGATGAGTCCCACGGGGAACCCGGTGCCTTCCAGGATCGTGTTGGTTGAAAGGGTGGTGGAAACTGATACCACCTCTACCTGTGAAAGTATTTCCTGATCAATGCCGTCAAGTGCTTCCCGTATACCCTCCAGTGGATCGGGATAGGTTGTGAGTGCCTTATAGGACGCAATTATTGTATCCTCCGGGCTCTTTACAACAACTGCATCTGTATAGGTGCCACCTGCATCAATTCCAAGATTTAATTTCATATTCATCTCCGTTGTTTAGGTTCAGTTAAATTATGCTGGCATCACACAGTTCTTTAAGCCTGTAGTCCATGTAGAGTATGTCTTCTATTTTCTTTGGTTTCTTCCTGATTGATACCAAACGTGTCTTTCCATGCCTACCCCTGCTACGCACAGGTGCTGAAATAATACCCATCATATCGAATTCTGAGACGATCCCTGATACGCTGGTACGTCCCAGAGGGTTTGTCCCCATCTGCTCGCAGTACTTCCTGTAGAGCATTTCTATCTGGCCTGTTGTTACTTTATCGTTTAGTTCCTCTGTAAGTCGGATGATGCTGAGAAGAACAAGTTTTGAATTGATGGGCAGGTTTTCCAGTGAGGTTAACAGGTCCTTTTCTCCCATTTCTTCATTTGCCAGCAAGACGTGTTTCTCAGTTACTCTTTCCTCATTCGAAATATCTGCGATGGTACCTGCTCTTTCCAGCAAGGTCAGGGCTTTCCCGCAATCATGTTCGACCCCGGATAGCTTCGTACATAGTGAAACGATCCCCTTGTCAACAGCATCTTCCACAAACGCAATTTTACAGCGGTCATTCAGTATCTGCTCAACATCTTCCTCGCTATATGGTGGAAATATTATGTTTCTGTACTGGAGTGCCGAAAGAACAGTATTCTCGGCCTTAGCGTAAAAGAATATGTCATCACTAATTCCAATAATACCTATGAATATGTCTTCTTCGATGCTCATATTCTCGCCGGCATAGCTGAGTTCATAGAGTACATTTTTGTCTTTCAGAGATTCGATTTCATCAAGTACTACAATGATTGTGGTCCTCTTTTCGTTCAGAGCTTTCCATAATGCCCTATAATATTTTCCCATTGAGAGTCCTGTTCTTGGAACTTCCGTTTCGGGTGATACCTTGTTCAGTATCTCAAGTATGATTTTGCTGGTCGTGCTGATCTTCCGGCAATTGATGAAGATCGGAACAGCGCTAAGATCCTTCGTCTCAATGTTAGTGCTCAGCTGTTTCAGGAGAAATTTCACAACAGTTGTCTTGCCTGTTCCTTTAATTCCGGATATCAGTACATTTGCAGGCTCTCCGTGGTGGAGGACAGGCCTCATCAGTGATGCAAGTTCTGTTACTTGCTTTTCTCTTCCAATAAGCCTGTCCGGAAGGTACCTTGGAGAAAGCGCTGCCCTATTCCTGAATATCTGGATTCCATCGGTTCCAAATATATCATTCATGTTAATCTCTCAAATCTCACTCGATGCCACAGTACTTGCTAACTTCCGCAAATACATCCCTGTAGATGGCCAGATATTCTTCTGAGGGTTTCATTTCATATTCCGATCTTACGTTATAACATTCGCCGAAAGGTTTGCCTTCCGGAGCATACGCTAGCAGGTTTTCATATTTCCTGTAGATGTTCCGTGCAGCCTCATCTGCTTCCAGAAGTGAAAGTCCGGTTGCCATATGTGCAACTTCTCCCATGAACCTGGACTCGAGTCCTGTTGAGTGATCTGCGCCTGCTCCGCGGGCACCTACCGGTCCAATCAGCATGTCTCTTCCACAAACAGTATCTCCGATGGCCTGTGCAGCGGTCTCATAGAACATCATGTCTGTACAGCAGCCTGCAAGGTTCCAGTAATATCTTGCTGTGTAGTGGTGCATGTTGCGTGAAATGGCAAGAGAAGACAGGTTAGATCCCCACATGATCTCTTTTGTTGAGGATGAGTTCGTATTCACATGCACCGCACCGGAAACATGCAAACTGGCACCGGTGAGCACCTTTGATTGGATGGTCTCTGCAACATCTACAATGGCAAGTCCTTCAGGTGAACCGATACCTGTTCCTCCAAATACCGGACACTGGCCGCTCAGGAAATGGTTTCCGTGCTCAAGGTGGAATATGGATTTGTAAAATGTCTCATAGTCGGTCTTAAGTTCATCCAACTGGTAGACCTCCTGGACATCTGCACTGGAGTACAGTTCTTCAGAAGAAACCAGCATATATGCGGGAGAGATGGTTGGTGTTCCGGGTCCCATCAATGTGAGGCCTTCACGACCTGCAAGTTTTGTTGCAAGCCTTTCTTCCCTGGCTTCCTTCAGTGCGGCAAGCATCTCAAATGGAGTTTTCCCGCGTATTCCTTTGCCTCCCATCTTTTCAAGTGCACCTGCATATATGCCCTGTACAATAGGCTCCATGGCGGAACTCACGTGTACTTCAAGGAAATTCTCTTCGGAAACAGTACCTCCCATGGGTCCTCCGATTATGACTGGAGGTTCGGAATCCATAATGTACCTGAAGGGAACTGTGACCTTTTCATTCTTTCTTCCGATCTCAAGCGTTTCGGAAGTGTTTAGATATCTGGTAATATCCTCTTCTTCGATCTGTATCGTTTTCTTTGTATCTGTGCAGTAAATCCCCACAGATGTCAATAACTGAATGGCAGCTTCAAATACGGAGTCTGCAAGGCTCGTATCTGTTGGTACAATACTTTCCCCATCATATTTGATATCGAATTCTTCAGCCAGTTCCTGTGACTTCATGAACACATTCATGTCATGTTTTTCTTCTGGTTTCTCTTCGCCTGTGGTGGCAGATCTGAGGTACTTGTATATGTTGTTCATAATATTGACTCCTTTTTGTCCCGTTTTTGTCTTTTTTATTTCATTTTGTCTTACTTTCTATTTTGTGAAAACTCCATGAAATTAGCCCTTAAACCTCAATTGACATGGAGCTTATATATATTTTTCCATGTTAGTAACTTCAAAACCTCTGTTGACATGGAGAAGTTAAAAATATTTGATCAAATTGTTGTTCTTGATCGATCTATTGGATACTGTTAATATATCACATTGTGAAAGATACTGGAATACTTTCACCCCGCTTGGCTGTCATTAATATATCCAGAAGTAATTGTAGTATTTGAGGTGAAATAATATGGATGATTTCTTTACAGAACTGGTAAACAGAGCAAGATACTATGAACAATTTGAAGAATTCGTAAGAGCCCACAAATGAGCTCGTTAAAACATTGGCCGTAGTTCCTCCATCCCGTCAGAGTTGTTTGCTTTCGCTGCGGCCCTACTTTTTCCAATTTGTCTTTTTCTTTGTGACTACCTATTTTAGATCTGAATCTTGTTAGATAGTCCAGATCATGATCGATCAGGTCGGATCATTGGCAATGTCCATCACCGGTTTTGGTAATTTCTTTAAGAAAATGGGTTGTTCGGTGATTTTCTTTCTTCTTCTGTTCAGCCAGGCGTGCCTGGTAGATACGTATTGATCTTAAGAAGTCGATCCTGCGAAACTCGGGCCAGAAAGGTGCGCAGAAATATGCGGCACATTCATTCCCGTTAGCCTGCCAGGGGAGGAAATTGGATATCCTTTCGTTTCCGCCTGTACGTATTATGAGGTCAACATTAGAGACTGCTGCACCTTCTGAAGGATAAAAATGATCGGCAATAGTGGATTCGTTGATATCTTCCAGTGATATTTGTCCTTTAAGGACCTTATCTGCCATTTTCCTGACAGCCTGGACGATATCCTGCCTTCCACCATAGGCAAGTGCAACATTCAGGTTGAATTTGTCGTAGTCTTTTGTTGCCTGCTCTATCTTTCTGGCAGATTTCTGAAGCTCTTCCGGAAGAAGGGAATGGTCTCCTATAACACGCACTCTTATCTCTCTTTCATGAGTTCGTTCGTTCTCTCTCATATAATCGAACTTACTTCCGATAAGATCAAACAGCTGCAATGTTTCGTCGGAAGACCTGTTAAAGTTCTCTGTGGAAAAGGCATAGACTGTGAGTTCTTTCACACCGATGTCATATGACCATTCTATTACTTTTTCAGTCACATCAGCGCCCTTTGAGTGGCCATAGCTTGTTCTTTTCCCAAGCCTGCTAGCGAACCTGCGGTTACCATCCATGATTATGGCCACATGTTCGGGAACAGTTCCGCTCTTAACATCTTTTGAAAGAGCCCTTTCATAGGTCTTGTAGAAGAGGTTCATAAGGGATCTGATCATGAAGATTCCTCCCAAAGAACGATCAAAAAAGATATGTTAACACCATGCGGTGTTCAGTAGTTATCAAGAACTGCTTTAACTATAGGTTTATAGTCTTCTTTCAACAGGTAAAGATTATGATCGCCAGTTACGTCTATACTCAGTATGCCAAGCCTGGTGTTCATGAGGCCAACCATGGCTGAAACACCTCTGTAGCTCACATCAAATTCCTTTTCATTAAGATGCTTGTAGACATCACCTGTTGTGAAAGTTCCACCTTCAAGGAAGAGCTTCAGCACATCTTCACGTATACCTGTATCATCACGGCCTAAATATTTGATAAGCCTCGCCTTTACCCGGTCCTCAATAGTCTCCAGCACAAACACCTCATTTACATCTATGTAATTTCTATTTATAAACTTATGCTAATTTATTTGTTTTATGATACAGAACGCGTTTCCACTACAACATTAATCCTTATAAATGTTAGTGTCAGAGCGGAATCACTTCAACTACGAGTCCGTCTTCGAAGGGATACCTCTCAATGATCGACGGGATAAGGCCTTCTTCTTTAAGTTCTTCTGCTATTTCCTCGATTATCCACCAGGGTAATTCCACAGTGTTGCCCTTTACTTCAAAAAGGTCTTCCGGTACTTCGAAGCTATGCAATATCCCTACCATTTTATCAGTATCAGCACCCTCAAGAGAACCATAGACGATCGTTCCTTCCTCAGTGATCTCGTCAAGCTCTCGTGCTGTCTTTCTTGCAGTCCTTAGCAGACGCTCACGCAGTTGTCCGGCATCCTTGTATCTCGACGAACAGAAGTGTATCTTAGGCAGCTTGTCTGCCAGCTCCAGTGCAAATTCTTCCGATCCTTCCACAGCATTGCTCATGTCATCCTTGAGCACGAAGTTCCTCTCTTTCATCTCTATGGCATTCGTGTCCGAGAATTCAAGCTCGTTGAGGTTCAGGAAACAGCCTGTATTGATGACAACCTCTTCGACATCGTTTACTCCTTCTATTGATGGCAGTTCCATTCCTGCTTCCATTCCAAGCTCAATGGAATCCCTTATGGCACGTTCAAAATCAGAGCCTTTAAGCTCTTTCCATAATTGCTCAGGCGGGTGGAACCTTATTTCATCAAGTCCTGCTTCAGAAAGGGCTTTTAGCAAATCCCTTTTCGGGGCTATTGAAGTGTAAAGATGTATGTGGTGGTCCTTGCCGAACCTTTCTTTCAGAAGTCTGATATAATGAAGGACAAGTTCCGGTCTTATTAGTGGTTCTCCACCGGTGATGCCTGTTCCCAGGGCATCCATCCGGATCGCTTCATCGATAACATCTTCATCGTCCTTCACCAGACGCTCATTGGCATAGGTATCATCCTTCTTTCTTTCGTCCGATAGCGGACAATAGAAGCATCCTCTGTTGCATATGCCTGTAATGAAGAGCACCATCTTGGCACCCTGCTGGCATAGTTTGCAGCCTCTTGTGAGGTATGTGTAGAAAGACCCCTTATCTGTGCGGACCATCCCTTTCATGCTGTGGTTCATATCTCCTCTCGTATATAAGCCTGATTTAAATACAAAAGTGTATGTATGTTGTGACCTAATTGTTCGCAGATGAGTCACCCGGAAGGATATATAGCTGTCATCGGATGCAACAACTGTGGCAAATGCGATAACATTTGTCCCTTTGGAGCTTTGCAAATAAGAGATGGAAAGGCCACAATTGATTACAGCAAATGCACTGTCTGCATGAAGTGCATCAGCGTGTGCCCCGTGAAAGCTCTTGTATATGTGGATTGATCTATTGAATGATTGATTGATTGATTGATTGGTTGCTATTTTTTTTAAATTTTACTTCTTAACATTGTCATATCAATCCCCTGAAGAATATCCTTGAGACCACCGTTGTGACCGTGAAAACGATTATAGCGATCGGCAACGATTGACCGAGGTCGTACAGGAACTGTGTTCTTTCTCCTCCGTTCTCTATGGTGCTTGAGAATCTCACAAGGATGGCTGTGATGAGAATCAGGTAGACTCCAATTGACAGCATGAAAAGGTCCGGTGCAATTGTCTGGTGAAGGTTCTCAGGCGATATCTGTGCCGGACCGGGTACGAGGTTCTGGGGGAGCCTTGAAATGCCTTCAGCGACGTCCTGAAGGATCCTAGCGATGACCTCCGAGAGAGCTATGGTCACACCTGCGATAAGGGGTGCGAATATGCAGGCTGTTGTTCTCATGGTGGATGTCATATCATACAGTGAATGCCTGATGTTCTTCTCCACGGCCTGTAGTTCTTTCAGGTGGTCTGCAAGCTTAATGATGGCAACTCCTGCTGAAAGGTGGCTCTTGTGCACACTTTCCGTGAACATTATCATTGTGGTCTGTATCCTGTCCGAGTAAACATCCCTGAAAGCCCCGAACTCCTCGTCGAAGATCGCTGACCTTATGTTCGTTCGCATGGTGATCAGGTTGATGGAGATCCTTTCGAACATTTTTCCGATATGCGATCCTTCCATTGTTTTGGAGGTGTGGGCGAATGATTCCTCTGCAGAACGTCCTTCGGAGATCCTTCTGCCCAGTATGAACAACGCATCGGCAAATTCGCTTTCCATCTTCCGGATATCGTCCCGTATCTTCTTGTATGGTGAATATACTGTGTTCATGTATATCGAAAATGCGATCACTATCCCCCAGATGACAAACAGTGCAGGTGGAATTATCCCTTCCAGGGTCCCGGTTGAGATGATATTCATCGGATTGCCAAAAAAGATGGCTATGTATCCTGATGAACTGACCAGAATACCGATCACAACTGCAACGACCGTTGCAACTTTCCTTTTTCTGGCTATGCCTTTCAGTCCCGGGTGAGTTTCCGGAATTGCCTGGGGCAGGAAAGTTGCCGGGCGTTGCATGAGGATGTATTCCGCGTATGCAAAGGTGGCTATCGGGAGAACAAGGTCATAAAGTATTACGAGGGTCACTGCATCGAACCTTATCCCGACTACAGTAACGGCAGGCAGGAGTGCCACAAGCGCCAGGGGAATGAGGATAAAAATGGAATAAAGGATGTATGTGGGAGTCTTCAGGCGTACTGCATACTGTTCCATCATCTCCTTTGTTCCCTCCAGCACGATGTCCAGGGCGCGGTTAAGTGTGATCACCCTCTGTGCCTCATCGGGTTCGCTGGTGGAACTTTTGATCAGGTGAAGGGAACGTTTGAAATGCTCGCTATTCTTCCCCCACATCTGTGCAAAGTCCAGTAGCGCATCATCCATGCTTGAATACATGCGAACCTGCAGGTTCCAGAGCATCTTCCTGAGGTCGTTTGCAAGTGGCCTTGTGGAATTGAGGGCAGCAAAATGGATTGCCTTTTCCATGTTAGAGACAAGCCTCATGGACATGACAACATAGCTCAGGACCTCAGGTATGTCGCCGATGGACTGTATCTTCATGTACCTGGCGTGTATTTTCACATATTCGCTGAGGTAGAACAGTATTCCCAAAGGCACCAGCAATGTCATTACGGCCACGAATGTCAGCACAGTCGGATTGAACGTTGTGATGCGGAACAGGATGACATCCAGAAGAAGGAACATGGCAAGCGCTGTCAGTGATCCGACATAAGAGAACAGGACGGTCTCGAAAGGTTCTATCACGGATCCCGTAAAGATCACAGCATCACGGTATTCCTGGCTGACCGATCTTTCAGCCTTTGTTGAGAAGGCATCAATGTCCCTTATGAACCTGGAAAAATGTCGGGATGTGAACCTGCATCCACGAACGTACCAGTTCTCTGATATTCCTGTTCCCATCGTACCGCTCCTTTAAACCCGGGAAGCGGAGAAATTGTCGAACCAGCGATTCCATTTCTCATATACCCTTTCATAGTCCGGTCCGCAGGTGCCATGTTTTTCCATGTCCATATACAGCCAGAAGGCGTTGTTGGCCTTGCTGACCACATCTGCTTCCAGAAATCCGGGATTGAGAGTGCCGGCACTGGCTATCTTCTGCTTTATCCTTGCCCTTACGCGTATGTTGAGTGATGCATCATCGATGGCTATCCCCCATTTGCGTGCGATCTTCCCGATGAGCTCGGACTGCCCCCTGTCCAGTATGTCAGTGGGTATCAATGAGTCCTCAACGGTGCTGTACTGCATTATCTCTGTGAATATCTCCTCCGGTGTGGCATCCTCATCCCACCCTGTGGACACTTCCGAGATCTGCGTTACCCTGCGTTTTTTGCTCATGCTTCCTCCAATCCTTGTGTTGGTACAGACCACCACTGCATCGGTGGACTTGAAGGATGCAGGGGGCACGCCGAGAGTATGGACTATGCGCTCATAGACCGACCTTGTAGATGCCCCGTGTATGGTTCCAAGGACAGAATTCCCTGCTGTACCTACCTGCATGGCCTCGTAGAGCACTTTTACCTCGGGTCCCCTGACCTCTCCTATCACAAGCGAGGAATTCCCAAGACGCAGGGCTGCCCGTAGTGCAACATCGGGTTTCACTTCGATGCTTGTGTTCAGTATCGATGAGCGTGAGTTCATGCCCTGTATCTTCCATCCAAGCTGCTGCAGGTCCTCTATGGGGAGTTCCCTTGTGTCTTCTATCGTCAGGATGCGGTATTTCTGGGGGATCTCCATCATCATGGCGGATAGCAGGGATGTCTTCCCTGCGCCCACCTCTCCGGCCACAAGGATCGATGCCTCCCCATCCATGAGGAAGCTCAGGAGGCCGGCAGTAAGGGGTGAGATCGAACCGGTGTTGATCAGCTTAGGCAGTGTCCACGGGGTCCTTGCATGCTTCCTGAAGGCATAAGCAAGGCCGTTGGCACTCAAAGGATCGCCGATAACTGATACACGGACCCCGAATTCGGCCAGTTCCATTTCCAGTACCGGTGTTGCTTCTCCGAAAGGTCTTCCGCTAATGGCCCTGAACCTCGAGACCATTGAGTCCAGGTCGTCCTGTGAGAGGAATATGTTGGTGATGCATTCATCTCCGTCCACGACCACATGAATCGGATTGATGTCTGCAGGTGCGTTCACATATACATCCGTGATCTTCGGGTCTGAAAGCACATCCTCCAGTATCCCGAGACCTGTTGTGTATTTTGCAAGAAGGTCTGAATATGCCATGGTCTCAAAAGGCGTAAGGGCGATCTCATGCAGTTTTGCATCTTCCTCAAGCATTTGCTTCCCGATCCTGTAGATATATTCCCTTGAGTTCACAGGATCAGCGAAGTTCATATTCTCAGGACGGAATCGTATCAGCTTTTTCCTGACCCTTTCGATCAGGCCAAGACCTTCATGTCCAAGGTTGTACTCAAGGGGAATTGCCATGTAAAGCTTCTCAGGTCTGTCCGTCATTTCATAGATGGATATCTGGAGCATTCTCCCTGCATTGTTCCTGACGTCGTAGCATTCCATGAATCGTGTATTTCCAGGTGGTTCCGTGTATATGCGGGAAGTTGAAAAAGCAGGCCTTACGTGGGGCTTGATGTAGCTGTCATAATCAAAAACTGTCCGGGAGTTGTCATTGTTATCAGCATCGTGCCGGGAATCTTGTTCTGTCCTGAAGTAGTGAATGATACTGATCTCAGAAGCGATGTCCTGCATTTCCCGGATGGTCGATCTGAAGTCTGCAACACAGTCATGGCATTCCGGGTGGTTAGGGTATTCGTTGCCATCGATCCCAGTTTCCTTTAGAAATTTGCACGCAGTAACAGGATCATTCTTTGAGCACTCCAGAACATTGTCAATCAACTTTTTCCTGTATGAAGTGCATTTGTCGGCTTCCCTGTGTGAACAATTGGATGTAAGTCGCACATCCTTGTAATTTAAAAGGGCATCTCCAAACTTTGCAAGTTCATAGATGACTGCGATCTCATTTCCTTCATAGTCGCGTTCATAAAGGTGGGAAAGTACAAGCCTGTTTGATATGGGTTCTGTGAGTATGATATCAAACAATCTTTCACGACAGGCAGGATCATTGAGAGTTGATGACTGTTTGCATTGGGAACAATCTACCTGTATGGTCCTCTGGTTCTTTGTCTGGCGTACCCTGTACTGGCAGACACTTTTGGATTCCTGCTTATCTTTACTAATGAAATTGTGCAAATAACTTCGGAGTGTCACGTTTTTTATCTCTGGAAGGTTTGCACAACCATATTGTCGGCAATTATTAAAATATTCCCAGATTCTTTAGTCTTCAGATAAATTTAAAACTGGTTCTATAATGCATGGACGCGGCAGTTGCTAAAAATAAGTGAAGATGGGTTGTAATTCTCTCAACCACATCCTCTTTTCATCCTGTTGGCCTGAATGGTCAGTTGGAACGAGATCTGATCTATCTTTAACCTACCTCTTTCCACCCTCTAACTTCTCTCTGTCTTATGCTAATCAATGTTCAAGCAGAATATCGCTCAGACAATAGTATGTTCGTTCTTATCCCCTCGCCCGATTCCCTTGTACACAAAGCCATTGCTGATGTATATATCAGGGTCCACAACGTTCCTTCCATCTACAATAACTGTGTTTGCCTTTCCTGTCAGTGCCTTTAGTTGTGAAGGCTTCAGCTCGAAGTATTGGGAGTGCCCGGTCAGTATTGCCACGACATCAGCATCTTTGATAACTTCGTCCAGGTCCTTCATGATCTCCACACGGGGGTAGTTCAGCACATGCGGGTCATGTACCATTACATTTGCTCCCTCGTTCACCAGAAGGTCCCTATATGGCTCAGAAGGCGGGTTGCGCGCATCATCGGAGTCATTGATAAATGCCCATCCAAGTATTGCGACCTTTGAACCTTTCACTTCCCTGTCGATGCGCTTGAGTGCTTCTTTTGTCAGGTGGAACATGTGCTTTGGCATGAAATCATTCACCTTTCTTGCAAGGACGAATATGGAATCCATGTCATCAGGATAGTCAAGTGTTCCACCACTGGTTGTGACTCCTCTTTCAAGATGATACGTGTCCTTTGTAAGGCAATGTCCTCCCACACCGGCACCCGGATATAATATTGCACGTGTAATGCCTTCGCCTTTGAGGCTGTCGATACCTGTTCTTACATCGTAGACATTGATGCCCATGGCCTCACAGTACAGTGCCAGCTGGTTGATGGCTGCTATCTGGAGGTCCCTGAAGGTGTTCTCTGCGGTCTTGGTAACTTCTGCGGCCCTTGCTGTCATGGGTATTATCTTTCCCTTTGTGAGCACCGGACTGTAAAGTTCCACTGCTCTCTTTGTGCTGGCCTCATCGATACCGCCCACAATACGGTCGTGCTCCTGTATGTTCTTCAGCAGGCGCCCCACCATGACCCTTTCAGGGGCGTGTGCAAGCGCAAAGTCCTCACCGGCGGTAAGCCCGGATTCTTCTTCAAGGATCTGTCGGGCAAGCGTGTCCGTGGTTCCAGGAGTTATGGTGGATTCCAGAACTACCAGCATGCCTTCTTTCAGATACTTCCCCACATTGTGTATGCCTTCAGTGAGTGCACTGAAGTCGGGAAGAAGACTTGAGGGGTCGGAGAATGGTGTTTGTATTGCAAGGGTTACCGCATCAAGTTCTGATATCCTTGAAAAGTCCGGTGTGCATTCGAACTTATCTTCGCCAACGACCTTTTTCAGCAGTTCTTCCAGGCCAGGTTCCTCCCCTTTGAGGGGGCTTTCCCCATTGTTCAACATACCTATCTTGTAACCGGAACTCTGTGAATCTCTCTGGAATCCCAGAACATGATCAAAACTGTCGGAGTTTGCAAAAAGAGCAGCTGCAGGGATTCCTACGTATCCCATTCCAAGTACGCCTATTTTTTTGATAGGTCCTCTGTTTTCGAGGATCGAACCCAATTTTTCTGTCATGGTAACCACTATCTCCATTTTATCCTAAAGTAAATGCAAGTACCATAACATATATTCTATTGAATAGTATTTATTCTTTTCAAAAGGACAGTATTCATCTTCTCATTTGATGAGGCCTTTTGATAAAAGGACCGAATTAACGGTCTCGAAGAGTTCTGTCCTTTTTTCAAAGGTAGCAAAGATAAGTTCCGGTATTCTCAGTATATTCTTCCTGTATCGGGTTGCAATACAATAAGTTCCCAGGGCAAGAACGATCCCTCCGATCATGTCAGTGATCCAGTGTATTCCAAGATAGAGGATCGTGAACTGGATCGCAATTGTAAGTGCTACTGCAAAGATCTTGAACCTCTTGAAATCGGTTCTAAGCACCATTAGCATGGCCATAACAGACAATGCTGCATGAAGGCTGGGAAAACAGTTGTCAAGGAACGGGTCCACTATCATTACACCCTGTAGTATAATTGGACTTATGTTGTACAACAGGGGTACGACATTCGGTAGTGTAAAACCTGTTACCGGTACGGGTACGTAGATGTAAAAAGGTAGTGCTATAAGGTATATGGATACAAAAGCGATAGTATATTCCTGCAGGTATTCGTGCTGTTGTGTGTACATAAACAAGAGGAAAGTGAATATCAACAGGAATGAAAATCCTATCAGGTAAACGAAAGCACTGGTATATGTCAACAACGGCGTTGCAAAGTTCTGGAAATATGCGACCGCATCTCCTTCTATCCGTATCATGTAGCTTGCATAACTGGTTTCCGGAAATTTGCCCAGAAACATCACAAATGCGAGCTGGGATTTTACAAGAAGGTAAACAAAACAGGCTGATACCAAATATGGTAATGTTCTCAGAGAAAACATCTTTCTCCAGTTTGTTTCATGATCACGTTTGAAATCTTTTGGAACAAAGATGTAATATGCTACTGCTATAAGGCATATCAGTATCGGTGCCATTATAAAAGTCATTAGGTACGATGATGTCATTTATCTATCAGTCCTTCCAATGAATCGATCAGACTGTCTATATTTAAACATATTTCGTGTATAAATGTCTTATGTACATATTATCAAAATTTAGCAAACTAATAATATAATCTTGATAAAATATGTATGCTTCATAAAAATTTAATGCTAAAAAGCTCAAAGTGTTGGTTAACAAAAGGTCATTAGGATCACAGTCCTGATGATGTGACTTAAAAAAATGTTACATGATTTGCTGAAAACGCATCTCATGTAACGAGTAAAATATGTGTTAAAATGAGTTGTGGTTTTATGTTCAGTTCTGCAGTTCTTTCTTTTTCTGAACGATCTTCTCCATCTTTTTAGCCCACATGTCTTCGTTCATGTCAGTATACTCACATTCAAGATAGTGCTCCACAGCAATGGTAAGTGCTTCTTTTGTAGATGAGCTATTGCATTTTTTCTTCAATTCCATTAGTTGCTCTTCTGCAAGGACCGTTTGTGCGTGTACTATCTTCATTTATTTGTCTCCTGTGTTTGAATTTGTCCCATTCAACAACACCTCATAATTATAATGATATATAATTTTGTCGATTTTTCCACTGGTTAATTTCCAGTACTGGAAATACTTATCTCTCTACATCGATCTGTTCAAAACTTGATATGTTTCTCCAAATCTTAACAAGGTTCTTTTGGATTGTATTTTGACCAATAAGTTTAAAAGAATGATCGACATTACAGGAGTGTCGCGAGGGCGTGTGGCCTAGCCAGGATATGGCGGCAGCCTCCTAAGCTGTAAATCAGGGGTTCAAATCCCTTCACGCCCGCCAATTATTCTTTCATCATTTTTACAAACAAAGGAGCTTGCATTTTGATCAGGAAAGCTACTGTTAAAGACGTTGATAGCATTAAACGTATTATCAATTATTATGCAGATCTGGATCAGATGCTGCCCCGCTCTGTCAGTGAACTCTACGAGTCCGTGCGCAATTTCTATGTTTATGAGGTGGGCGGAGAGGTAGTTGGTTGCTGCGGACTTCAGGTCCTGTGGGTTGACCTTGCTGAGGTTCTCTCCTTTGCAATACTTCCGGAATACAGGGGTAAAGGAGTAGGTACCAGGCTACTGGATTCCTGTCTTGATGATGCTCGTGAGCTTGGGGTGACAACGGTGTTCACATTGACCTATGCTCCGGCCTTTTTTGAAAAGAACGGGTTCAGTCGTGTGGATAAATCATCACTTCCACATAAGATCTGGAGTGGCTGCATTAAATGTCCCAAGTTTCCGGATTGTGATGAAATAGCCCTTTCCATGGAACTTTCCTGATCAGGATATATTCTATGAGGGCAAATTATAAGTCCTGAGTTACATCTGTTGAATTGTTTCAAATAATCACGGGTAGATCACTATGATAGAAGCGCGTATCAGAGATTTCATTATTACAAAAGACGACTGGATATTTGCAGTAGCTGATTATTTTCATCCTGATGGTGTGAGGTGTGTACTAAGGTATGTTCCTGATGAATCCGGTGATCGCCAGCTGAATGGGCTCAAATACCGAAAATATGATTTTGATGTTGCTTTCGATTTTATGAAGGAGAACAGGCCTGAGTGGGTGCAGGATGTACATATAGTTCCCGAGGACCAGGTGAAGATGGTCCTGCATCCACCAGATCCTATTCCTGAACTTGTTAATCAGGATGAGAGGGTAAAGGCTGTTGTAAATGTATTGCTTGATGCCGACATCCCTCTTGAAAAGATGGGAGTTACCGGTTCATTTTTGCCGGGATTGCAAAATGAGCAATCAGATGTCGATTTTGTAGTATATGGTAACGAATGGTTCAAGGCAAGGGATGCAATTGCAGCTGCAAAGAAAGAGGATGGCTTTATCGAAGACATTGATGAGCAGATGTGGCATCGCATTTACAACAAGCGCATTCCTGAGATCTCTTATGAGGAATTCATTCTGCATGAGAAACGCAAAGGGAACAGGGGAATGGTCGGAGGCACTTATTTCGACCTGCTGTTCGTTAGGGACTGGGGCCAGATAGAAGGACCACTTCCACGAGGTGTTGATGTTGGGACTATGAAGATCGAAGCAAAGGTCACGGATGCGGAGCTAGCGTTCGATAATCCTTCTGTTTACAGGGTAGACCACGATAAGATCGACCATGTTCTTTCATACACCCATACCTATGCAGGACAGGCTCTGGAAGGGGAGGTAATTGAGGCACAGGGCGTTGTTGAGCAGGTTGGTGATATCAAGAGACTTGTGGTAGGCACTTCCAGGGAGCCGAAGGGTGAGTGGATAAGATCCCTTACATTGCTTGGGAAATGCGATTGAGAACAGCCTGACAGGATTAGATCAATGCTAAGAATTAAGCAATACTATAATTTGAATTAACATTTAATTAAAAAAAGAATGGTTATTGGAGGTGGGAGTATTAACCTCCTCCTGTTGCCTGGAACACTTCTTCCAGTGTGCTGGTCTGTACGTCTTCTGCCTGTTGTTTGATGCGCTCTTTTACATCTTCTTCGGAAATGGTATATTCCTTACCCGCACTTGCCTTCCGGTCTGTGATCTGCAGGGTGTCCACCCTGTAATAAAGCTGGGTAGTATCAAGAAGTGCCCAGGTGCCTTCATCATCGGTATTGATATCGATAATTTCTCCGATGGTATCTGTATTGATGTACCTTACATTACTTCCAATGCTTATCGGAGCACCATTTGCATCAACTGCTGAAGGCTCTTCTTCCACTTTCTGATCTCTCCTTAGTTATTTTCGATCTCTTCCCTTAGTTCGCCGAGGAGCGCAACCCTTTCGGCAAATGCATTATGTCTGTGTATGCTTTCTTCGTTTATCTGCTTGATAGTGACGACAGCATCATCAGGTACATGTCCGAATTCGCTGACAACCTTTTGTGCCATTGTTCTTACACAGTCTTCAACGAACTTAGGGTTCTTGTGAGCTCTTTCCACGACCATTGCTTCATCTGCGCGTTTCAGGAGCTCGACAATACTGGAGCTCATTGAGTTTTCAATGATCTCGATAATTGTGTCCAGTGATACCTCGACATCACCACTTACTTCAAGTGAGATTATGCCTCGTCCTCTCTGGTTGTGGGTTGCCATTGGCACTTTGTTCAGGAAATTAATAATGGTCTCCAGGTCAACACCAAGGTCACGCAGTGCTGCCTTTGCGTTATCCCTCATGATCTCCTGGGCACATGGACAGGCGGTCATGCCGACAACTTCTGCACCAATGAGTTTCTTGACGTCGATGTCTTCATCCCCTGGTCTTGTTGCAATGGCCTCTGCAAATATGTCCACAACTTCCTGGCACTGCATCTTTGTGGAAGGTGATTCCCTTTTGACCACATATTCACTTTTCATGCGTACTTCGGACCGGGTGGCGTATTCATGCCTTCCCAGCAGGTTCTTTGCAACATCGCTGCAAAGTTCCTCTATTTCATAAACCGGCATGTTGATCGCTTTTTCAAGGACTTCATCTATGGCCTCGAAATTACGTGAAAGGTTTGCACCTTTACGGTCTGAAGGCAGGTCTACGAAGATCTCAAAAGTTGAAATAAGCACGATCGGCCTTTTGTCTTTACGTTTGATCTCAACTAGTTTTTTAACTCCGGTCACACCTACACGTGTCAGGTTTACGGGTATATTTGGTTTATTTGCTTGTACGTCAGGAAATTGCGCAACTGGAAGCTCCATTTTTATGACCTCTAATAAAGAATTAAAATAAATTATGTTTAAGTTATGGTTTTAGATTGATACCAAACACAAACATATTCATTACATGTAAATGTTTTGTTATACTCCATCATTTTAATAGCAGTAATTGTATTTTTAAAATATATTTCTTGATCTCGGATATCTGTCTCTTAGTTATTTTATTCTTTTCCAGTATCAGCAATAATGTCAAATTAACTTGATTTACAGAAACATTATCATAAGGCTACATTAAAAGAAAACTATATATATTCGATAAGTACAACTACATATAACCAATAACGGGTACGTAAGGTGATAAAATGTCTGAAACAAGAAATTTTGTGTTACGAGACAGTAAGGGTAAAGAGCATGGAGTATTCACCGGTAAACAGCCACGGCAGGCAGCTCTCAAAGTTGCTAACAGGGGCAAGGGTACCAAGTCCAAGCCAGAAAAGATAATGCTTCGAGAGCGTGGCACCAAGAAGGTCCATGTATTCCTTGGATGGAAAGAAATGGTCAAGGCACCAAAGAACAAGCCTGACTGGATGCCTGACAAGATCAACAAGCCATTCGTGAAGAAACAGAAGCCAGGAATTATCAAACTGGACAAGATCTGATATTTACTATTAATTTGTTTGAGTCCGTTTACGGACTCTTCAAATTCTACTTTTTAGGTTCAATGTTTATTCTTTCATTTTCAAATATGTTTTCGATCCTTGTCTTTTGATCAGTTCTCCATGTTCCGATTTTCTCTTTTGTTTTAATTCATAATTCTCTTTTCATTTCATATGCTCATATGTCATATATCAAAAAGCTTTATAAAATGAGATTCGTTATTGTATCCATATGACAGGAAAAAGAGAGAATGTTCTGATCGAAGCCCTACCGTACATCCGGGACTTCTATGGTTCTGTAATGGTGATCAAGGTCGGAGGGCATGCAATGGTCAATCCTTCTGTTATGAGCGATATCATTCAGGATGTCGTTCTTTTGCGTTTTGTTGGTATTCATCCTGTGATCGTTCATGGCGGTGGTCCTGAGATCACTGAAAAGATGGAGCGTATGGGGAAGAAGCCGGAGTTTGTAGGTGGATTGAGAATAACTGACGATGAGACCATGGAGATCGCACGCATGGTCCTTGTGGGTAACATTAATACAAAGATCGTATCCCTCATAGGTAAGCATGGTGGAAAAGGCGTAGGTCTTTCCGGAAAGGATGGGAAAATGATCATGGCTAAGAAAAAGGCCACTCAGAAGATCATGATCGAGGATGTTGAACATGATGTGGACCTTGGCTGGGTCGGAGAGACCGAGATCATTAATCCCGAGCTTATCAACATTGTAACAGCCAACGATTATATCCCTGTGATCTCTCCTATCGCAATGGATGCCGAGGGTAATGCATTGAACATCAATGCTGATACGGTCGCAGGCGATCTGGCAGATGCCCTGCATGCGAAGAAACTGATATTGATGACAGATGTACCTGGTGTTCTCAGGGACCAGTCAGATACATCCAGCCGTATCTCCCGCATCAGTGTGGATGATGTGGAACCTCTGATAGAGGAAGATGTTATCGGCGGGGGTATGATCCCTAAAATGAGAAGTGCCAAAGCAAGTGTCCTTGGCGGTGTGGAACGCGTTCACATAATTGATGGAAGTGTATCCCATTCAGTCCTGCTTGAGCTTTTCACTGATAAGGGAATAGGAACAATGGTATATCAGGACACGGAATAAGCGTGTCCTCTAACCTTTTTTTTTCTATTTTTTACTTTTATCTTATTAATCCCGTATCGGACTTCCGTATGTAAGTCCATCCATTTCAAGGACCTTTTTCCAGAGCTCTTTGCAGCCACAGTCAAGTCCATCAAGTACGGTCAGGTCCTGTGTCCTGGAGAACAGGTGTACGGCATCCGACACATCCCTGCTGCACTTCTTGCAGTTATGCGGGCCGCGCTTTGAGCCTGCACCCACCGGATCGGAAGTTATCACAAGTTCAGGATGCTTCTGTTTTGCCCTCTGCAGTATCTCTACAATGCTCCAAAGCCAGGGTGGCCTGTACTGACCTCTTTGCCACATGTGCTCAACATAAGTGCCGTTCTGCACATTGCACAGGTTGATAGAAATGGTCTGTGCATGTCCTGCGACATCATCGATGGTATTCACAATGTCTTCCATAGCTTCCTTTTCCGAGAGGAAGAGGGGTTTTAGCAATAGATAAGCTTTCATGGCCACATTGTTGTTCTTAGCTGCTTCAGCAGCCCTGGTAAAATCAGCGAAGGTGAATCCTTTGTTAATAGAGTTCTTGCGGATGTTGTCTGAGCTGGTCTCAAGACCGATGGCAACTTCGAATGATGTATCTCCAAGAGCATCGCTACATGATTTCAGGATCTCGTCTGTGACAAACTCCGGACGGCTTTCCACGATCACCTTGAACACACGTTCATCGGCTGCCAGCTTCCCAAGGATTTTCTTCCTCGTTTCAACAGGGATCTCTTTTTCATCCAGGAAACTGCCTGATGTGAATATCTTGACCATGAAGCGCTCAAGCCTTTCGCCTTTTTGCATGGCATTCTCAAGCTGCTTCTCAAGCTCTTCCGGCTGTGGCGGGATCTTTGCGCTATCATAGACAAAACCGCACATGGTGCAGCCGCCTGCCTTTCCCCACCAGCATCCTGATGTCTTGAAGATGATGGTCAGCGTATCCACTGTTTCGCCGTTGAAGTGGTCAGTGCTCCTCCAGACGGCAGCAGGATACTCATTCGATGATGGCTTTATACGCTGGCGGTTGCGTATTTCCAGTACGGCTTTGTTGAGTGACATTATTCGAACTCGATTGTTGCAGGTGGTTTTGGTGACAGGTCGTAAAGCACTCTGGCAACAGATGGTATCTCGCCGGAGATCCTTGTTTCGATCTTCTTCAGGGTTTCCCATGGAAGTTCGAGTGCTTCTGCGGTCATTCCGTCCCTTGAGCCCACTGCGCGGACTGCGACGATCCAGCCATGTACTCTGACATCACCTTTGACACCGGTTCCTTTACCGACAACAGCAGCGAATGTCTGCCATGGTTTGAACTTCTCGAGCAGTTCTTCCTCAACGATTGCGTTTGCCTCGCGGACCACATCTACTTTCTCCTCGGTAACCTCACCGATTATCCTTACGGAAAGTCCGGGTCCCGGGAATGGCATCCTCTCACAGATCTCATCAGGGAGTTCAAGTGCCTTTGCAACCTCACGAACTTCATCCTTGTACAGGTCATCGATAGGTTCGATGATGTCTTTGAAGTCGATCTTTTCAGGTAATCCGCCAACGTTGTGGTGGGATTTGATTCCGCCTTCAGATTCGATCTTGTCGGGGTATATAGTTCCCTGGATCAGGTATTCTGCTTCAAGCTCGCGTGCTTCTTCCTCAAAGATGCGGATGAATGTCTCACCGACGATCTTCCTCTTTTCTTCAGGGTCCTTTACTCCCACAAGAGCTTCAAGGAAACGATCCTTGGCATGGATGACCTGAAGGTTCATGTCTGCGAAGATCTCCTCGATGACCTCTGTCTCTCCTTTCCTCATGAGGCCTGTGTCAATGTAGATCGGGAAGAACAGGTCCCCGAGGGCACGGTATGCAAGAACTGCACAGACCGAGCTGTCAACTCCGCCGGAAAGTCCTACAATCGTCTTCCCTTTGGCCTTTTCTTTGATCCTGTCTATCGCTTTAGGTATGAATTTCTCGACTTTTACCATGAAAATGAACTCCGGTTGTGATGTGATGATGATCAGTTAATCAATGTTAGTTAATATTAGTGGGTTTCTTAAATATGCTGTGCTTAATATGTTTGTTGGTTTTAATGCTATCGATGGAACATATGACTTAATAGTAGTTTTCCATTTTGTTTATTGTTGACAATTTATGTCTATCTGAATTATCCGTGGTTTTAAAGGGCTTGAACACTTTCACTCCGCATGCTCTGCTCTTAAATATCTGTAGCTTCTTTAGTAGAATAAACATCAGATGATCATCGGTATTCAACATGCACAGGACACTCCAGAAATACTTCGGCTACAGCGAATTCCGCCCCCTTCAGGAGGATATCATCAGGGATGTCCTTGACGGGAAGGACACTTTCGTACTGATGCCTACCGGGGGTGGGAAGTCCATCTGCTACCAGATCCCTGCCCTTATGATGGATGGTCTTGCTATCGTGGTGTCTCCTCTTATATCCCTTATGAAGGATCAGGTGGATGGCTTGGTCAGCAACGGGATAGCTGCTGCTTATCTTAACAGCACGTTAAGCTATCGCGAGCAACAGGAGACCACACGTGCCATAGTGGATGGTCATGTGAAAATACTATATGTTGCTCCTGAAAGACTTTGTATGAAAAGTACTCTGGAACTTCTCAAGTATGTGAATATCAGCCTGTTCGCCATCGATGAGGCACATTGCATTTCACAATGGGGCCACGACTTCAGGCCTGAATACCGTCGTCTTGGGTTTTTGAAGGAAAAGTTCCCTGACATTCCGGTTATTGGGCTGACTGCAACCGCCACACCGAAGGTCAAGGATGACACTATTAAAATGCTCAAGCTGAGGTCTCCTTCTGTATATGTGGCAAGTTTTAATCGCAGCAATCTTTCCTATGAGATCCGACAGAAAAAGAACACATTTGGTGATCTGGAAGATCTCCTCAAAAGCCATGATGGCGATTCGGGAATCATCTACTGCAACAGCCGAAAGAGCGTGGAATCCCTTTCCAGGAAGCTCAACAACAAAGGTTTTCATACTTTGCCCTATCATGCGGGCCTGTCAGATTCCAAAAGACATGAACACCAGGAACGCTTCATAAGGGATGATGTTGACATAATCGTGGCGACAGTGGCATTTGGTATGGGTATTGACAAACCGAATGTGAGGTTTGTCGTCCACTATGACCTTCCCAAGAACATTGAGGGATACTATCAGGAAACCGGTAGGGGTGGCCGTGACGGTCTTGAATGTGAATGTGTCCTGTATTTCAGTCGTGGTGATTGGTACAAGATCAAGTACTTCATCGATAAGATGTCGAAAAAGTCCGAACGTGATATTGCAACGGTTAAACTCCGGGAAATGATCGATTTCTGTGAAAGCACGACATGCCGCAGGAAGGTCTTGCTTGGTTATTTCGGAGAGGAACTGGAATCCGATTATTGTGGCGGGTGCGATGTCTGCCTTAAGCCACGTGATACTTATGATGCCTCGGAGGCTGCAAGGGTGCTGTTGTCTTGTGTGGACGAGGTCAATGAACGCTTTGGCCTGACGCATGTGGTGGATATAATCTCAGGTTCCCGGGCAAAGAAGATAAAAAGCTACAAGCATGACCGTCTCAAAAGCTATGCTACCGGTGAGGGCTACACGAAGTCCGAATGGCTCGATATGGCAAGGGAGATGGTTCGTCTTGGTTTCCTTGATGTTAAAGGGGCGAAATATCCTCTGTTAAACCTGAACAAACAGAGCCGGGAAGTTCTTGCGGGTGGAGAGGTCTGGTTGACGCGGCCGTCTGATGCGGTTGCGGCGAAACCCGGGAAACCCAAAACTACAATTTCAAGATCACCGACTTCAAAGAGCAATAGCTCAAATAATGCTCGTTCAAGTACTTCTGTTTCAAAGACTTCCAATTCAAAGAGCACCACTTCTAAAAAGACTACCTCTAAGACAACTGCATCAAAGAAGTCCACTGCTACTAAAAAGTCAAAGAGGGTTCCAACCCCTATATCACGCCCCGACAAAAAGTTGTTCGACCGGCTTAAGAAGTTAAGAAAAAGACTGGCAGAGGATGAGGACGTTCCGCCTTACATCATCTTTGCGGATACAAGTCTTCGTCAGATGGCGGTAAAGTATCCTATCAGGAACGAGGAGTTCCTTGACATTACAGGCGTCGGTGAGTTCAAATTAAAAAAGTACGGGCCAGTCTTCATGGAAGAGATCACCCGTTATTTGAAAGGTTCTAAATGAGCTTCTCAGAGCAGGAAGTTCAGTGTGAGCTGGAATATGAGGTCACCGTATACCACTGCTGCTATGAATCCGGCAGTTATTGGAATCATGAATGGCAGGCCGGGTGTGACCCATACTCTTTCATCGATAAGGCCTTTTTCTGCATATTCCTGTAGTCTGGAGATCGTCTCATCGTCAAGTTTTGTACCTGAAGTGGTGAACTTATTCCTGATCTCGTTGTCAATCTCTTCGAAAGCTTCCATCAGTCTTATGTGAGGTTTGTCAAGTTTTGAGACAGGCGTCCTGTATCCAACGAACATGTAATGTGGTTTCTTCAGTGTCTCTTTCAATGAAGGCTGTGTCATGTTGTAAAGGAATAGCCCTATAGGAACTATTATTGTCAGGATGACCGAATTTCCAAATACGCTGAATGTGAAAAGGTTAAGCGGTGGTATTCCGAAGATGGGCAGCTGTCTGCCGAAGAGTTCCATTGCAGGGTAGATCGGCAATATAAGTGATATCACCATCAGGACCTTTGCATCGGCGCCACCAAAGGCATTCAGGTAGAACAATATGTAAACGAATGTGAAGATAAGTATGAAGGAGATAGCTGTCCATTTGATGTATGGGATGCCAAACCTGTAAGCATCATATAGCATGAATATGGCGCCTGCTCCAAGCATTTTTGGCCAGAGTCTGTTGGTAACTCTTCTTGATTTTATATCGGAGTAGCAGGCATAGATCAGGAATGGGGCACAGACTAGTACCTTCAGAAGTTCGATCATCACATTTTCTCCCATTTTTTGAGTTTAAGTACCTCGGAAAGCGTACTTCCGCGCTTTATTTCTTCATAGAGGCGTTTCTCGTTCTTCTCCACCTCTTTTGCACGCCTTGCTATTTCATATGCACGTTCCTTTTGCACCACAACTACACCATTGTCATCGCCTATGATGTAATCTCCCGGGTTGACCACCTGGGTGCCACAGTTGATGGTGGCGTTAATCTCTCCAAAACCTTTCGGGTCGCCTGCATTAGGAACGTTGCTGGTTGCAAACACCGGAAGGCCGATATTCCTTATCTCATCAATATCCCTTACGGCACCATCAATGACGATCCCTGCAATGCCCTTGTTCAGGCAGCTGAGGGTGGCAAGTCCTCCCCATGGTGCAATATGAGGGCTTCCATTGTAGATCACAATGACATCCCCCTCGCCTGCAACCTCGATGGCTTCGACGCTTTTTGCCCAGTCTCCCTCGAAGGTCTGTACTGTGACAGCTGTGCCAACCATCTTTTTCCCATCGACCATTGAACGGATGTTCTTCATGGCACCTTTTCGGTGCATGGCATCGGTGATGTTAGGTGTGGATACTTCGGAGAACAATCTTCTTGTCTCCTTTTCCAGTGTCTGTCGTTTGAACTCGGGAATCTCGGTGGCATCAACACTCTCACGTATCTTTCTTGCAGATTCTGTCACATTATCCGATTGTGTGATGTTACCTCCAACAATGACGATACTCGCACCTGCTTTTACTGCCTGTGCAGACGTAACTGCATCAAGTCCTCCTGCGGCTGCCACCGGTATGTCAACTGCCTGAATTATCCTCTCAAGCAAAGGGGTGGGATCCTTTCCTGTCATCTGCTGGTCGATGCCTGCATGCATGTTGATGTAGTCAATACCCATCGTTTCCAGTTCCTGTGCTCTCTTTACAGGATCTTCTACTATGATCAGGTCGGCCATCAGCCTGACGCCGTATTTCCTCGCAGATCTTACTGCGTCCTGAACGGTGGAATCATCTGCATTCCCCAGCAACATCACAACGTCAGCACCTGCTTTGGCAGCCATTTCCACTTCAAAAGCACCGGTATCTGCGATCTTCATATCTGCAAGAATTGTGTGCTCGGGGAATTCCTTTTTGAGCTGTCGGATAGCGTTCATCCCTTCGCTTTTTATAAGCGGTGTTCCAGCTTCGATCCAGTTTGCGCCTCCTTCAACAGCTTCTCTTGCGATCTGTATGGCGCGATCGATCTCCAGCAGGTCAAGTGCGACCTGAATTATTGTACTAATATGATCACCTTTTGGAGTTTGATAAAGTAGTGTACCTGAATAAGTATAAATCTATCCGGGTATATGTTCATAGTACTTAATAATTAATGGTATTTGAAGCCACAAAAGGGATCTGAGGAGCATGGGGGACGATCAGCTTATAACCAAACAGCAGCGTGAAAAGCTTCTGGCTCGCCTTCACAGGCATTTGTTCTGGTGTGGTGAAAGAATACCTGATGAAGTTGAGCTCGAAGGGAAGAAGGTCCCATTGCATGAGATCACCTGGCAGCTGATCAATAAGGACAAGCTTACCGATGAAGACAGGGAACATATCGATCACTGCATTCTTGTCCTTAATAAAAAAGCGAAGTCCTGTGAAACTTACCTCGAGAAGACCGATATGACCCTCGATGAGGCCAAAGATGTCTTTGACGAGACTGCCGGGCTTCTGCGAGCTATTATGGACCTTAAGGACATTGAAGAGCTTTCTGGTCCGGAACGTATGAAAAAGTTCCGTGAGGAAGCTGAAAAGTGCAAGGTAAAAGATGCAAAGGGATGGATGCAGTTCCTTGAAGAACTGGAAGAATAATTCTATTGTGGTCTATTTCTCTTTTCTCTTTCATTTTCCATAGGCAAACATTATATTTCATGCAATTCTTTTTCTTATGAATGACATTCAAAGACCTTCATATCATTTCCATGAAATCCTTCTCAAGAGATATGATCGACCATATCCTTGATACTGCTGAAAAACTTGAGCCGATAGCAAGCGGCAAAACGAAGTCTGATATGCTCGATGGCAAAGTGCTGGCCGTCATGTTCTTTGAACCAAGTACCAGGACGCGCATGTCCTTCGAGACTGCGATGATGCGCCTTGGGGGTGATGTATTGAGCCTTGGTTCCGTTGATGCGAGTTCCATTGCAAAAGGCGAGACCCTTGCTGATACTATCCGTGTTGTACAGGGCTATTCCAACGCAATTGTACTAAGGCACAATAAGGAAGGTGCTGCCCAGCTTGCTTCTGAGTTCTCTTCAGTTCCGATAATCAATGCAGGGGATGGTGCAGGTCATCATCCTACCCAGACATTCCTTGATCTTTACACCATAAGGCGGGAAAGCCATCTTGAGGGGCTGAAAATAGCTCTTGCAGGTGACCTGAAGTATGGCAGGACGGTACATTCATTGTGCTATGCTCTTTCCCTTTACGGGGCAGAGATCACGTTGATATCCCCGAAAGAACTCCGCATGCCTGCGGAGATCATAGAGGATCTCAGGAGCCGCAACATAAAGGTCACAGAGACAGATTCCATCGAAGAGGCCATCGCAGATGTGGATGTTCTTTATGCCACAAGGATACAGAAGGAACGTTTCCCGGACCCTGCCGAATACCGTAAGGTTGCCAACAGTCTCCAGATAACCACTGAACTTCTGGAAAAGGCAAAACCGGACCTTAAGGTCATGCATCCTCTTCCAAGGACGAATGAGATCGATCCTAAGGTTGATGACACTCCCCATGCCTGCTATTTCAAGCAGTCCTTCTATGGGGTTCCGGTAAGGATGGCACTACTTGCACTTGTTATGGGGGCATTGGAATGAGCAATGGAGAAACTCCTGTACCTGAGATCAGGGTACATCCGATAAAGAATGGAACGGTCATTGATCATATTACTGCAGGACAGGCGCTGAATGTCCTGAACATCCTCAATATTCCTAACGCAGCTTCAGGGGTCATAAGCATAATTATCAATGCACCGAGCGTACATGGGATAAAAGATGTTGTTAAGATCGAAGGAAGGGAGCTTAATGTCGATGAGGTTGACAAGATCTCATTGATATCACCAAAGGCCACTATCAATATTATCAGGAACTTTGAGGTATCTGAAAAGACTCATGTGCACATCCCTGAGATAGTGGGTGGTGTGGTAAAATGTATAAATCCAAATTGTATTTCCAACAGTAACGAACCGGTTTCATCAAAGTTCACTGTAAGTACTGACGGACAGAGGATCGTCCTTCGTTGTTTGTACTGTGAAAGGATAATCTCGGAAGATATCGGGAACCACCTTCTCTGATATCTTTTATTTTAATTTTATAGTTCAGGTTTTTTGTATTGTCATCTCTTTAGTACGACATGTACGGATAGAATTCTCTATGCGAATATCTCTGGGTTTTTGATAGTAGAAATTAATTAAGGTCAAAAAAAGAGTTAGAATCCCAGGATATCATCCATTGTATAGATGCCTGGTTCTGCGTTTGCTATCCAGATAGCTGACTTCACAGCTCCTGATGCAAATGCATTCCTGGAATGTGCCTGGTGTTTTATCTCGATGCGTTCACTGCCTCCGGCGAAGAGAACTGTGTGATCGCCTACAATATCCCCGCCACGTACGGCATGAATTCCGATCTCTTTAGCCCTTGGGGCGAGACCTTCACGTCCGTATACGAAATCCTTACCTCCCAGTGTTTCACTGATGACCTCGGCAGCTCTCATTGCAGTGCCGCTAGGTGCATCCTTTTTCTGGTTGTGGTGGGCTTCGATGACCTCGATATCATAATCTGAAAGGTATTTTGCAGTTTCCTGCAGTATCTTGAAAAAGACATTAACGCCCATGGAATAATTTGGTGAGATTATGCCTGTGGTATTGTTCCTGGTAATTGCATCCTCGATAAGGGCGCGCTGCTCCGGGCTAAAGCCGGTAGTTCCTATCACGAGGTCAACACCTGCATCCGCTACGACCGGTGCGTTCACAACCGTTGCAGCTGCAATTGTAAAGTCTATTACGACATCCGTTTTTGATTCTTTGAGAACTGCTGCCATGTCTGCAACATCAGAGATCGGGACTTCAAGCTTTCCGAGCTGTGCAACCTCTCCGACATCCTTTCCGATGTTCACAAGGTCGAAAGCTGCTGAAAGCTGTATACCATCCATCTGGATGATGTTTTCGATAAGGAGCTTTCCCATTCTTCCGGAAGCACCGGTAACTGCTGCGTTTATCATCAGATACACCCGAGTTCTTTCAGGCAATCGACAAGCTTCTGTTCGTTCTCACTGCTGATAGGTGCAAGAGGCAATCTCAGGTGGCCTGTGTTAAGCCCGATCAGCTCTACTGCACGCTTGACAGGTATTGGGTTTGTTTCCGTGAACAGTGCACGGATGAGTGGTGCTATCTCGTAATGGATCTGCCTTGCTGTATTCATGTCACCTGCATTGACAGCGTCCACAAGTCCTACCATCTTTTCAGGTACAACGTTTGCGACCACGGAGATGACTCCGGTTCCGCCAAGGGACATCAGGGGCATGGTGAGGCCGTCATCGCCGGATATGATATTGAAATCTTCATCCATTGTGTTCTCGATGATCTGTGAGACCTTGTCAAGGTTGCCACTGGCTTCCTTGATAGCAACGATGTTATCCACTTTTGCCAGTTCGATTATGGCATCAAGTGGCATGTCCTGGCTTGTACGTGATGGTACGTTGTAAAGGACGATCGGCATTTCCACCGCGTCTGCGATAGCCTTAAAATGAGCAATAAGTCCTGCTTTGTTCGGTTTGTTATAGTAAGGAGATATTACAAGAGCACCGGCTGCTCCCGCATCTTCCGCGTGCTTTGTCAGCTCGATAGCCTCTGCCGTGTTGTTTGAGCCTGTTCCGGCAAGTATAGGTACCTTTGCACAATCAACTGCAATATCAATGAGTTCCATGTGTTCCGCAGTGGACAATGTGGCTGATTCGCCAGTTGTCCCGCAGGCGGCAATTCCTGAAACTCCACCATTTTCAACAAATTCGATATTCTGCTGAAGACCTGTCTTGTCTATGGTGTCAGCTTTTGTGAAAGGAGTTATGATGGCTGGTAATACTCCTTCGAACATAAAGATCCACTTCCTGAGAATTAGATCTTCTTAGGATGTGCGACCTTGCGTGTAACGTAGCCTGCGACACGGTTTCTGATGACCTTGCTCTCGATTGTTGTGTACTGTGAGACGAGAACCTTGTTCTGTTCAAAGTCTGTTGTGAATACGTCTCCGTGGTTGTCGATCAGGCGGAATGCAATGTTCTTGATGTTTGTCTGTCTAATATTTCCCATTGTATATCTCCAGTATGATTTAGATAGATATGATTAAGATTATCGCCTTTATAGAAAACCTTTACATTTATACCTTTTGGATTGAAGGGCCACACCTTGCAGCTTTTCACTTGCCGTGGTGCATCATCATATGTCCGTTTTCCCCAGAAGGCGGTCCAGGGTGTTGGCATCATTGAATACTTTTTCACGCATTCCTTTGCGATTGATGTAAAGGCCTATGAAAACAACGACAAGTCCTATTTCAGGATTCATGGACACAAGTACCGTTCCTGCAAGTATCACGGTAGATGCTACCAGTCCTTTGAGCGCACCTTTCCTGTATGATGGTATTCCTGTGCGGCGGAATATCCTGATATCTCTCAGTGTCAGAAAAAGAACTACACAATATGCTGCGATGGCTATGTATTGGTACATGATTATCTTCCGGTTTTTCCTGATACTTGTGCATGTATACTTATTAGTCATCTTCATATCTTCTATGCATAAAATCCTTTGCCAGGATCGACCGGGGCCAGAATTGATAACAGTATCATCCATTGTGATGTGCACAAACATTTTCAATAATGCCGCTCATGTGCCTGCAAGGTGAGAACATCAGGATAATATTCCATGTGGATATGGACAGCTTCTATTCTTCAGTAGAGGTTGCAGCAGATCCTTCCCTCAGAGGCCTGCCTGTGGTTGTAGGCTCTGATCCGATGAAAGGTGAGGGCAGGGGTGTTGTAAGCACCTGTTCTTATGAGGCACGAAAATATGGTGTACATTCAGCCATGGCCATCTCAAAGGCTTATCGACTCTGTCCCAATGCGGTCTATCTTCGCGTGAACATGCCGCTTTACAAAAAGGTCTCCTCCAGTATTATGGAGGCCCTGAGGGGATATTCTTCTAAGTTCCAGCAGGTAAGTGTGGATGAGGCCTATCTTGATGTTAGCGACCTGGTTTCGGATTATGATGCTGCTGCAGAGCTGGCATTGAAGATCAAGGAGGAAGTCCACTTAAAGGAGGGCATCACATGTTCCATAGGTGTGGCCCCGAACAAGTCCATTGCGAAGATCGCATCAGATTACCAGAAACCTGATGGCCTGACAGTAGTGAGCCCTGAGGATGTTCGAAGTTTTCTCCATCCGCTGGATGTCTCAAGAATATCCGGTATAGGTAAAAAGACCTCATCCATCCTTTACGAGATGGGGATTCGGACCATTGGTGACCTGGCAACCTATGATGTGCAGGTGTTGCGTGAGCGTTTCGGGAAATTCGGTCTTGTGATGCATCAGCTGGCGAACGGTGTCGATGAGCGTGTTGTAGTTGAGAGGGGCGATGTAAAGTCCATCAGCAAGGAGGACACATTTGATCGCGATACTTCCGATATGGAGTATGTGGAAACTGTGATAGACACCCTTTCAGAGAATGTGCATGGCTCCCTTTTGAAAAAGAAGTACCTTTTCAAGACCATTACTATCAAAGTAAGACTTGAGGACTTTACCACATATACAAGGGCAAGGACGCTGGGTGCTTACTCAAGTGATCTCACTGCCATCAAGAGGACGGCAAAGGTGCTGCTTCAGGAGTTCAGGGGCAGGGGCAAGCTCCGGCTGGTTGGTGTTGGTGTCACAAAGCTTGAAAAAATGGATGAGAAGCAGTCCAGACTTTCTGATTTCTTCTGACTTTAACTCTAGTTTAACTTTAGATCTTAATTTAATTGGTGGTTGCTAACTCATCATTTAACTGATGGGTGATAGCTGCCCGATGTCTGCAATTCCTGTAATGTATATCAATAGCACCAGTATCGGCTGGTGAAGCAGGTAGATCAGTAATGACCTTCTTCCCATGTAACAAAGCCCTTTAACAGGCAGGTATCCTGAGATATCCGGGATGCTGGACAGAAGTTGTGCTCTTTTGTAGTCCGGGTAAAGCAAGTTCCCCAGGAATATTCCGATAAGAAGGATGCCAAACCAGGGGAGGAGCGGGAAGTAGTCGTATGAGTGGAATCCTGAAGACCGGAGACCTGCCCAGAAAAACCAGTTGATTTCGAAGGTAATGTTCTGCATCCACAGTCCGGTTGCGATCACAGGTAATGCCAGTATCAGATTTGCTGTCCTGAATCTCAGGAACGGGTATGCAAGGATGATGCCAATTCCTATGAAATGGAGTATGCCGAACACTATCACTCCATCCCTGAGAAAAATATAGCTGCCGCCAGTTATTAGCATTCCCCAGAAGAATATTCTCAATCCTCTTTTTGCATATCTTGCAAATTCGCTTTTTTCGTATCTTTCAACTTTTTCCCCGGTGCTACCTGTGCCTTTCATCTGCCATTTCCTTGAATGGCTCAGTGTAAGTGAAATACCTGCAAGCACAATGAACAGTATTGCAGATACTCTTCCGACCATGAAAATAGATCCTGAGGTCAGGTTGATATCATAGGCATTAAAATATTTCAGGTCATACGCCAGATGGAAAGCGACCATCATGACGATGGCTATGCCTCTTAGAAGATCGATCTCCCAGAATCGTTCCTGAAGTTCTGTCATCCGCCCCCCGGCTTTCAGAATTTACGTGGCAATTTGTGAGAAGAGAATTGTAGGTTAAATGATAGGTGTGAATGTATCAACCACTCGTTCATCTATCCATCAAACCATCTGTTCAATCCTTTTTCTTATTTTTCCTGCGGAATGTGGATGAAAGATCAACAGCGTATGTTCCATCCTGTTTTATTGCCATCACGATCTCGTCACGTTCAAGAAGTGAGTTGAGGTTAAGCTCGTAGGACCCCGGGCCAAGTATCCTTACGGATTCTACTCGTTCCCCTTCCTCCTCGACAACTTCCCTTTCCTGATGCTCAATACCGATGATGTCATCTATTTCCTTGATGAACTTGTCTGCGGGGTCTTCAGCTTCGATCACTTCCTTCTCTTCCATCTCAGGCAGATCTTCAGCAACAGCTTCCTCTATGTCTGTTTTTTGCTCCTCCATATCCTTTACATAAAGGAACTTGTTCCAGCCACAGTTCGGACAGCCGCTTAGAATTACCTCGGCCCCGTCTTCAAATATTTTTTCGCATCGGGTACATTTGTGTGGCATCTATTCACCGTTTCCCCTATTGGTTGTGATATATTTAAAGATTTATGGCATGAACTTATTGAAAGGTGGTAATTCCTCTGGCAAAATTATCAAAATATAACTGCGGGAGCGCGATATGCGCAACCTTTATCTATCATCACCCCTTTAGAAGGGCTACAAGCGTGAATACTCACTCTGAAGCGGGGTGGGGTAGCCAGGAGATCCCGACGGGCTCATAACCCGTAGACCGATGGTTCGAATCCATCCCCCGCTATAAACTTTCTTTTTGAGATTGTTTTGCTAAGAGGTAACTTGATCTTTTCTTCGAGTTTTCGTATTGAGCGCGACGTTATTAGTGCGTTGGCAACCTTTATCTATCATCAAATCGTTAGAAGGGCTGCAAGCGTGAATACTCACTCTGTAGCGGGGTGGGGTAGCCAGGAGATCCCGACGGGCTCATAACCCGTAGACCGATGGTTCGAATCCATCCCCCGCTATGAACTTTCCTTTTGATCTGGTTTTGACAAGGTGGTGAGAGTTCTCTATGTTTTCCCCATGTTTCCCTGGTACTTCATGGGCTTTTACTGTTCTTTAAGATCCTGTTTTCAAAAGGTTATTAAATAAAGATGGCATTTTTGTGTCAGGTCAATTTAATTATTCACGACTTTCATATCAAACTTTCATATCAAAATTATAGGATGATTCTTAAATGGTAATGGACAAACTCGGCAGCTCCCTGCAGGACGCACTGAAAAAACTGGTTGGCGCCGGCCGTATAGATGAAAAGACGGTCAATGAGGTTGTAAAAGACATACAGAGGGCATTGCTTCAGGCTGATGTCAATGTCAAGCTTGTAATGAAGATGTCCAGTCACATCAAGGAGCGTGCATTGAAGGAGGAAGTTCCTTCAGGTATGAATCCACGTGAACATGTTATAAGGATCGTCTATCAGGAACTCATTAATATCGTGGGTAAGAGCGCAGATATTCCGCTAAAGCCACAGAAGATCATGATGATCGGTCTGCAGGGCAGCGGTAAGACGACCACCACATCAAAACTTTCCCGTTATTTCCAGAGAAAGGGTCTGAAACCCGCTGTGGTCTGTGCTGATACGTTCCGTCCGGGTGCTTACCAGCAGCTCAGTACTCTCTGTACCAAACTGAACGTACCGTTCTACGGTGAAGAGGGCAATCCCGATGCGGTCGGTATTGTGGAAAGAGGTCTGAAGGAGCTTGAAAAGAACGATGTCCTTATCGTTGATACAGCCGGAAGACACTCTCTTGAAGCTGATCTCATTGATGAGATGGAACAGATCCACAAGGTCGCCCAGCCGGATTATAAATTACTTGTCCTTGACGGTGCTATCGGTCAGCAGGCAAGCGAGCAGGCAAAGGCGTTCAATGATTCCGTTGGCATCTCCGGAGTTGTGATCTCCAAACTTGACGGTACCGCCAAGGGTGGTGGTGCACTGTCCGCAGTTTCCGAGACCAATTCATCAATCGCATTTATTGGTGTGGGTGAGACTCCCGATGATCTCGAGAAGTTCGAGCCTGACAGGTTCATCTCCAGGCTTCTGGGAATGGGTGACATTAAGTCACTTATCGAAAAGGCCGAGGAGACCCTTTCCGAAGAAGACATCGACATGGAAGCCATGATGAGGGGTCGTTTCACACTCAAAGACATGTACTCCCAGCTCGAGGCCATGAACAAGCTTGGTCCTATGAAGCAGATCATGCAGATGCTTCCTATGGGTGGAATGGGCGTGAAGCTTTCCGATGATGCTTACAAGGTCACCGAGGACAAGATGAAGGGGTACAGGATCCTGATGGATTCCATGACCGAGGAAGAACTTCTCAACCCGAGGATGATCGGCAGCTCCAGGATCAAGAGAATATCAATGGGTTCAGGCACCAACCCCGATGATGTGCGTGAACTCCTGAAGTATCATAAGATGATGCAAAATGCCATGAAAGGACTTCGTGGTGGCAAGTTCAACATGCAGAAAATGATGAAAAAGTTTGGAATGTGAACGGCGATGGAGTTTGAACCTCCTGTCACATAGCACACAATATCTTATTGAACAGAGAATTGCTAACAATTGTGATCTGTTAGCATTCATCCATTTTTGCAATTCTTTATTTAAAAATGAATTTTAGGTACGGATGTACCTTTCGTATTTTCTTTTTATCAAGGCTGAGCCTTTCTCAGCTCTGATTTTGCCATCATGTTAGAACCGAATACGTATACAATGATAATAAAACCAAGCCACATGAAATGTTTTCCGATCTCAGCCATCTCTAAATATTTGAGCAAAAGACCGGTACCAAGGATCAACATATCTATTTTAGCGATCTTCCTGTTTCGTCTTGTGATCTCCAGATATTCCTGCCTTGCGACATTATACTCTTTTTTCTCTGCTTTCAATTGATCCCTTCCGTTTATGCATTGATTATCCTGTCAGCTGCTTTCCTCAAACGATTAAAGACTGCTGCTCCTATACCTTCCTTATTCAGGGTCCCATCGACTACGATGAGATCAATATTTGTAGTATCAAGATGTCGCAGACCCATAAATATACTACGGGCTGCCTGGGACGGAACATTCCTTTTCCCAAGGGAGTATGTTTCATCTGCTTTTACTGATTCTGCAGTTTCATCTGTCACAAAGAGACCAACCCTTTCACCTTCTCTGTGGCATTCTGATACAATGCTTGCTATTGTTTTTCTTACGTCTTCGGCATCGCCTTCGATAAGGATGACCTTCGTTTTAGGTGAATAATGGGTGTATTTCATACCCGGGGAGCGTGCAATCTCTCCCTCTTCGAGTGTCCTGTCCTTGTATCCGACACGCACTTTGCCAATGCATTTCTTAATGTCCTCTGCGGTGACGTGTCCGGGGCGTAATATGGTTGGTACTTCCCCTGTCATGTCAACAACGGTGGATTCAAGCCCGATCTCTGCCGCTCCGCCGTCAAGGATGGCATCTATCTTACCGTCAAGGTCCTGAATTACATGCCGGGCAGTTGTCGGACTGGGGCTTCCGGATGTGTTGGCACTGGGTGCGGCGATCGCTCGCTCCGATCTTCTGATAAGCTCAAGAGCTACCGGGTTTTCCGGCATTCTCAGGCCCACCGTATCAAGCCCGCCGGTAGTAATATCAGGAACAATGTTCTTTGCTTTTAGAATAAGTGTTAGTGGGCCCGGCCAGAATTTATCCATAAGCTTGAGAGCATCTGCCGATATCTCTTCTGCAAGCTCGGAGCACTGCTCCTTGCTCTCAATATGGACGATCAGTGGATTGTCAGCCGGTCTTCCCTTTGCTTTGAATATTTTTAGTACTGCGTCGGCGTTCAGTGCATCGGCACCAAGGCCATACACGGTCTCTGTAGGGAAGGCAACTGTTCCTCCTTCCCTGATGATATCAGCAGCCTGTTTAAGTCCTGCCTCAAAGTCCTTATCACCACTTTTAAAGGCCAATGTCCTTCTTTTCATGTTCATCCTGCTGGATACTTTATTCAGACTTTGATTTTAAGTTACCTATTGGGCAAGATTCTTTTTCGCAGTCCTTGCCGTACTCATCGATGACCGATCCCTGGCAGAGGCCAACACCGTGCCTGTGAGCTGCTCTTCCGATCATGTGAGCTGCAATAGGTGCTGTCAGGAAAAGGAAGATGCCTACTGTAATGGCCTTTACTCCCATTGGGCTGAATCCTACCTTTACAAGGATGCTAAGCATTACACTAACTACTCCGAGAGTGCCTATCTTCGTGGTAGCATGAAGCCTGTTATATACATCCGGCAGACGCAGTAATCCGAGCATGCCCAGGAATACGAAGAATGCTCCTATGAGGAGCAGGATCGTACTTGCAATATCCAGTGCAATATCTATGTTTGTCAGAATACCACCCCTTCATCAAGGTACTTGGATATAGTAACCGTCCCGACAAATGAGATGATCGCAAGCACAAGGGCAACATCCATGAAGAACACGGATCCCTGTACATATGAGTATATACCAAGCATCGCAACGATGACTGTTGTCATGGCATCCACGGCGATCACGCGGTCAGGTATTGTAGGTCCTTTGATGACCCTGTATATGCATGGTATGATCGCAATGACCATGAAGGTCAATGATGCGTCAAGTAATAATGAGTTCATTCGAATGCCTCCAGTACATATTTTTCAAGATCTTCCCTGATGGATTCACGTACGTCCTGTGGATCGGATGCATCGATGGCATGTACATAAAGCACTTTCCTGTCATCCGATACATCGATTGTAAGGGTTCCCGGTGTCAGGGTGATCGTATTGGCAATAGCAGTTATGCCTGTGTCGGTCTCTGTGCGGATCGGGACTGCAATTATTCCCGGGTTGATGTTCAGTTTTGGACTGAGCACAATCTTTGCGACCACGATGTTCGCTTTTATGATCTCGATCAGAAGGACTCCCAGGAACTTTAGCTGTTTTGGTATCTTTTGTATCGTGTTAGCATATGATTTCTTTCTTGTGAAGTCATACAGTTCCCTGAACGGATATATCACGAAAGGTCCGAGAACCAGTCCCACCAGGAAGTTGGTGGCGCTAATTGTTCCATGGACAAAGCACCAGATCAGTCCAAGAGCTATTGAGTATATGATATATCGTTTCATCTTACCACCCTCGTCATTACTGCATCAATGTAGGGTTGCGGATCGATCAGTTGTTCTGCGATCGCCTGTGAAAGGGCGATAAGCGGTTCGGCATAGATCCCAAAGACGAATGCCAGTGCTGCAAGTGTTACTATGGGTATTACTATCATGTAGGATGGTCCGTGTGAGGAATATTCTCCGTATTTTTCCACATCCCTGATCTCACCCCAGAACATCAGCAGCCATGCCCTGAACATGTAAAACAGGGTGAAGACTGCAAAGAACAGGGCTATTGCAATAGGTATGTAGTACTCTGCAAGAAGTCCTGCATCAAAGAGCACGAACTTTGCGATGAATCCTCCCATTGGTGGAAGTCCTGCAATGGACATGGCACCTATCAGGAAGGCCACGCTCATTACCGGGCTTGTCTTCATCATTCCGCCCATCTTAGTCATGTCCCTTGTACCTGCGTGGTGGATTATTCCTCCTGAGGTAAGGAACAACATGGACTTTGCGATCGCATGGTTCACAAGGAATACAAGGGATGCTGCAAGTGCGTAGACTGTACCGAAGCCGATTCCAAGGAAAACGTATCCGATCTGGCTGACACTGGAGTATGCCAGTAGTCTTTTGACATCCTTCTGTCCAACTGCTGATACTGCTCCTATTATGATCGTTGCAAGTGCCAGGAAGATTATTATCGGCTGCAACAGGAACATGGCATCCTTAAAGATAAGGAAGAACACCCTGAGCACTCCGTAAGCACCGACCTTGATCATAACACCACTAAGCATTGCGCTGATGGGTGATGGTGCGGTGGGGTGCACATCGGGGAGCCAGTAGTGCATAGGGAATATTGCTGCCTTGTTTCCGAATACAACGATGAACAACAATGCAATGGCATATATGTGCCATGGGAGTGTTCCTGCAGCGCTCATTGCACTTACCTTGACTGAGATGTCCGCCATGTTGAGAGTTCCCACGGTGGCATAAAGGGATGCTACTGCAATAAGCATAACAATGGAACCGATCATGTTCAGTACAAGGTACTTGAACGTTGCTTCCATCTTGTCTGATATTTTTGTGACGCCTCCGTTTTCGTTGGCGACCACCAGTGCACAGGAGGACAACAGGAGTATCTCAAAGAATACGAACATGTTGAATATGTCGCCTGTCAGGAAAGTTCCGTTAAGACCTGCCACAAGCAGGTTGAAGAGTGAATGGTAACTGGAACTAAGTGACTTGCCTTCTATGTAGTCCAGTGAGTAGAGCAGTGCCAGGAAGGATACCAGTGAACTTAACACAACCATTCCTGAACTGAGCAGGTCGGCTACAAGTATGATGCCGTACTTGCCCCATTCTCCGACCTCATAGACCTGGATACCTCCGTTCCAGACCTGCCAGAGGAGTATGAAGCTGAATAGCATCATTACGAATGAGACACCTATGTTCAATGCTTTCTGAGCTCCGGTATTGGAGCGCAAAAAGATCATGATGGCAGCCATGAGTATCGGCACGGCTATCAGTATTATCGGAAGGTGGGATATATCTTCCATCATCCCCACAGCCTCCTGAGCTCACGTATATCAGTCGTTCCATATTCCTCGTATATCCGGTATGCAAGGATCAGTATGAATGCTGTTGTAGCGAGGCTGATAACGATGGCCGTAAGTACCAGTGCCTGGACAAGCGGGTCTACGAAATCAACATGTGTTGAAGCTGAGACCACGGGTGCCAGTACACCATCGGCAAGATTGTCATTGAATATTGTTCCGGATGCCTCTCCTCCGTGTCCGTCCCCTGTGATGATGGGTACTTTTGTACCATCGAACAAGCCTGTGGAAACGATAAGCAGGTTAACTGCATGGGACAGGACGGAAAGTCCGATTATAACTTTTATGATATCCCTTCTCAGCATTAGGAATGTTCCTATGCCGAACAGGAGTGCGATCGTAAGGGTAAGTAATGTATTATTCATTGTCATCACCTACATTTTTGAAGATGAAAAGCAGTGATCCGATCACTACGAAATATACGCCCAGGTCAAACAGGCCGGCAGATACGAGTTCGATCTCTCCGAACAATGGGAGGTGGACGAACTCCACAGCACTCCTGAAGAAGTTATGTCCGAAGATCATAGCTGCAAATGCTGTAAAGGATGCAAGTGTAAGTCCGAATCCGAACCATTTGCCCCAGTCGGGGTTGAAGAACGTTTTTACATATTTCAGTCCGAACACTACGTACATAAGTGAAATGACCGAAGCGAACATCACACCTCCGATGAAACCTCCTCCCGGGTTGTTGTGTCCTGCAAGCAGGAGTGATATGGAGAACAGAATCACCAGGGGTATGCATATTTTTGTTATTGTTTTCGTTATTATTGTGGTCATTGTTCCTCACCCCGGCTGTGTATAAGGTTGTATACACCAAGTGCTGCCAGACAGAGTACAGAGATCTCTCCGAGAGTATCGTATCCTCTGAAGTCCACGATGATCACATTGACAATGTTGTGGCCCCCTGCAAGCGGAAGGCTGTTCTCAATGAAGTAGTGGGAAAGGGATTCGAATGGTGGTACAATTCCCTGTGTGGCGTTGAGCAGTACGACGAATACGCTTGTTGCGACCGCCAGGGATATTGTAACGTCCCTTATAAGCACCGATGTGCTGATCTTCTCTTTGTACTTTTGCGGTATCTTTGTGATAGCAAGCAGGAAGATTATGGTTGAAAGTGTCTCGACCAATACCTGTGTCAGTGCAAGGTCCGGTGCTTTCAGGTAGATGAACAGCAGGCTTACGCCGTATCCCAGTGCAGATAGTGCTATGATTGCCGGCAGGTATTTTGGAAGGACTGCTGCTGCCAGGGCTGCCACGACCAGCAATATCAGGAGTATGGCTTCATAAGGTGGAATGCTAAAGTTCAATGTGGATGGTATTATGTTCGTGGCAAGTATGATCACCGGAACTGCTACCAGTGCTATCATGAGAAGCAGCATTGCGTTAATGTAATTCTTGATGTTCCCTGGCTGTGTGAAAGAGGAGAACTTAAATGCCCTGTCCTTTGCGGAATCCACTGCATTGTCATAGTAGTAATTGACACTGATCCATGGGAACTTTGCATTGAAGCTATTCTGCCAGTCTGCGATCCTGTCATATTTGGTGTATATGAGGATTCCAAGTATGAATGTGACAATGGTCATCATCAGGGATGTTGTGAAGCCATGCCAGAGCTTTACGTGCAGGTGTGCGGTCTCCAGCAGGATGCCTGAAACGGTGGGCTCAATAATATGGTGGATCGGCAGTGATGGTACCACTCCGAAGAGTATCACAAGTCCTGCAAGGAATGCAGGTGGGATGAGCATTGTGAGTGGTGGTTCATGGATGTGCTCAGGGAGATGTTCCTTTGAGCGCTCTCCGAGGAATATGCCGTCGATCAGTTTGATGGAGTAAGCAAAGGTGAAGACCCCACCAAGGACTGCGCATGCAGGGATGATGAAAGTGAAAGCTCCTCCCAGCAGATGTCCCATCTCAAGGGATGATTCATAGAACATCTCCTTGCTCAGGAAACCGTTGAGTGGCGGCACACCTGCCATTGCAAGTGCAGCAATGCTCGCCACTATGAACGTTATCGGCATCTCCCGCCGCAACCCGCCGAGCTTTCGTATGTCACGCGTGGCAGCCTCGTGTGCCACTATACCCGCGACAAGGAAAAGACAGGCCTTGAACGTTGCGTGGTTAAGAAGGTGGAATGTTGCAGCTGCCACACCGATGCCGGGTTCGTGGTGTGTGGTGTAACCGTACATGGTCATCATGTAGGCCAGCTGGCTGATGGTGGAGTATGCCAGGATTCCTTTAATGTCGGTCTGCCTGAATGCGAGGAACCCGGCTACCAGCATTGTCAGGATACCTATTCCACTTACAAGGATGAACCATGCATCTGTTCCGGAGAAGATGGGGTGTATCCTTGCAACGAGGTAGATACCTGCCTTGACCATTGTTGCCGAGTGCAGGAAGGCACTTACCGGTGTCGGGGCTTCCATTGCGTTAGGGAGCCATATGTAGAAAGGACCCTGTGCAGATTTTGCTGCTGCACCAATTAAGATTAGTATAAGTGTTATCAGGAAGAGCTCGTGTTCCTTGATCGCATGAATGATCTGCGGGTCACTGAGTATTTCTGCAAGGTCGAAAGATCCTGTGATGCTGCGCAGAAGCAGGAAACCTGCAAGCATTGCAAGTCCGCCGGCGGCAGTGATAAGAAGGGATTTGGTGGCACCATAGATGGATTCAGGCTTGTGCCTCCAATATCCGATAAGCATGAATGATGTGATACTGGTGAGTTCCCAGAATATGAAAAGTTGTATCGTATTTGCGGAAAAGACCATTCCGATCATGGATCCCATGAAAAGAAGCAGGTACTGGTAGTATCTTTTAAGGTCCTCTTTCTGGGACATGTATCCGTTGGAGTAGGACATGATAAGGACGCCGATACCGGATGCGATAAACCCGATGAGCATTGCAAGCCCGTCGGCGTATATCGAGAAGTTCACGCCTGCAGAGGGTATCCAGGAGATCGTACCCTGAACTATGTGTCCTTCTTCAAGTACTTCCGGTGCTGCCATGCCGATAAGTATGAAGGATGTCAGGGCTGTGGCTGCTGCAAACCAGCCCACGCGTTGCTTTAATATCTTTTCCATTACGGGAACAAGCCCGGCAAATATGAACGGCAGGAATATAGCTACCGTTATTGCATTAAATGAATCCATGTCTCCTCACTAAATATAGTCCCTATATATAACTGTTTTTCATTACAATTATAAACCATGATAAATTCCTGACAATCTTCTGTTTATTTATAGGGTTTTATGGGTATATATTAGATTTATGAAATTAACTCCCGATCAAAAGGAACGATATGCAAAGCATATTATTATGAAGCCCATGGGCGAGGAAGGGCAGAAGCGCCTTCTGGAATCAAGGGTATTGTGTGTTGGTTCGGGCGGGCTCGGCTCACCTGTGATACAGTACCTTGCTGCTGCAGGCATTGGGAAGCTTGGAATAATTGATGATGACGTTGTGGAAATGAGCAATCTGCAGCGCCAGGTTATCCATGCAGGCAACCTTGGAAGGCCGAAAGTCGAGTCTGCAAAGGAATATGTGGAAAGTCTGAACCCCGACGTTACGGTAGTATCCTACAACATGCGCCTGAGTCCCGACAATGTTGAGGAACTTATCGCTGATTACGACGTTGTTGTGGACTGCTCGGACAATTTCGCCACCCGTTATCTCCTCAACGATGCATGTGTGCTCCATAACAAGCCCCTCTTCCATGGCAGCATCTTCATGTTCGAAGGGCAGGTAATGACAATCCTCCCTCATGAAGGGCCATGCTACCGTTGCATCTTCTCCACATCACCTTCCACAGATGCAGCCAGGACTGCCGGTGTCATGGGAATTCTTCCCGGAGTAGTGGGTACCATGCAGGCAACAGAGGTCGTGAAGTATATTTCCCGCCTTGGAAAGTCGCTGGTAGGGCGCATGATCTACTACGATGCCCTCGGAATGAGGTTCGATGAGATAACTGTGAACAGGAATCCAAAATGTCCGGTTTGCGGAAATAATCCCTCCATTACGTCTATTGATGCTGAAAATTACTAAAATGCCTCCGTGTCTTTCCCGTAGTGAAATAATACCCGAAGTACCGATTAGCAACAAAGTTTTTATACCATAAATCGGTTATAGGAGTTTGCTTCGGGCAGCATGGTTCGAAGCAAACAAGAAACAGAAGCGTTGTTCAGGATACAATTTTACTGGACAACGGAAAAGCAAAATGGGCTCGTGGTCTAGATGGTTATGACGTCGCCTTGACATGGCGGAGGTCCGGAGTTCGACTCTCCGCGGGCCCACCACAATCTTACAATAGTGTCTTCCGATACCTTTATATCAAAAAAGGACATGTATCGGTTGCTCTCAAGGCCTAGGTAGCTCAGTGGGAGAGCGCTGCCCTGAAGAGGCAGTTGTCCCCGGTTCGAATCCGGGTCTGGGCATCAAAAATTCAGTTCACACCAGTAGTGTAGTGGTTATCACCGGGCGTTGCCAACGCTCGAACCCGGGTTCGAGTCCCGGCTGGTGTATTTACTTACTTCTTTTTTTAGTTATTACTTTATCAAAACAGTTGTTCTAATGTAATCAATCATTAAATGACCATTTTTCTCTTAATGATCGATGATCTTCTTAGTGTACGAAATCTCTCTTTATGAAATGTCTACTTTTGTAGTGTAAACGCTGAACGATCTCTCCTGAATATGGTTAGGCTGGATCGTGATAATTAAATGAAAAGAAGTGATGACCCATTGTTCTCACAATGAGTCCTTTATTGGTTGCAACACCTTTCTACCAATTACATTTTGGTTTGAAGGTTGTTGAGTTGATGGTTCCGGATCATGGAATTTATGTTGCCAATACTTCGTACTCCTTCGGAACGGTATACACATTGGCGAATTCAAATTCTCCCTGTGGGGATGCTTCACCTGTGACCTGTTGTCCGGGTATTTCTTTCAGACCATACAGGCTTTGCCTTGCGTCTTTGAAGTAGAATCTTTCCTGCAGGAAATCCTCGTCCTTCAGTCTGCCCAATGCATATCGAATAGTACGTGGGGGAAGATAACTTTGTTCGGCTATCTCTTTTTGTGTCAGGAGACCGCCGTATTCCAGTACTTTATAGACAAGTTTTGCAGAAGGTGGCAGTCCTTCTATCGTTTTTCTAAGGCCTTTGTCCTTTGGATCTTCGATCTTTTTCTTTATCTGTACTTTTTCCTTGTGATTATCAACAAAAACGATCCCTCATTTTATTGGCTCCTTTTTTTGTAATGTTTTTATATCGGTTGATATGAGAAATTCACTATAGTGAATCACAATCGTGAATTGTATTATCTACTATATAAATGTATCTCCATTTTGGCTTAATTCATAAAACTTTCAGCGGCTTCTACTGCTTCCGTGGCAGTCCTGACACATGCATCAGCTCCGATGGAATCTGCATATTCCTGCGTAACCGGAGCTCCGCTAACAACCACTTTTACATTTTGCCGGATTCCCTTCTCTTCAAGGAGCTCGATCAATTCTTCAAGTTTTCCCATCGTTGTGCTTGTCATGGAGGACACTGCAACAATGTCGGCCTTATTGTCAATTGCCGCGTCGATGATCTCTGATGCAGTACGGTCCTTTCCGATATCAATAACATTGAATCCTGCGATCCTCAGCATACTTGCTGCAATGTTCTTCCCCAGGTCATGGGTATCGTTCCTGACAGTTGCCATTACGATCGTTCCTTTACTTTTAATTTCCACACCTTTCTCAGCCATCTTTTCAACAATGAGCTTGTTTGCTTTGTCAAGGATCAAAGTGGAGTTCATCAACTGGGACAGGAAATATTCCTTTTCTTCGAACCTTTTGCCAATTTCACTAAGGGCTTCTGCGAACTTTTCTAAAAGGTCTTTGATCTCATATCCATTTTCTATCCATTTTTCAATGGCATTGAAGACCCTCTTTTCATCGATCTCTACCAACGATGCATATGCTTCCCCAAGCAGTTCTTCTTTTGATGGCATTCTGATCCCTCTTTAAAACATATAATAAGTTTTCAGAAGACATGCTATATCTGTGTTTCTTCAGTAGTTCCGGTTTAACAGGTTCACTTCCCTATGAGATGGATATCCACACAGTCCATCATGTCTGAATTTCCCAATCTGGAATAATTCTGTCCTTATTTGCCTGTATCTTAGCCCTTATATCTTTACAGACTGAGCTATTTATTATAATAACAAAGACCAAAGGTGGAAATATGACTGAAGAACCAATTGAATTAGATCTCAGGGGGGAGATTTGTCCCTTTACTTTTGTAAAAACAAAATTACAGTTAGAAGAGCTGGAAAGTGGTGATAACCTTACTGTTATCTTTGATTATCCTCCTGCAGTGTCGAATGTTCCTAAAAGTGTGAAGAACGAAGGGCATACTATTCTTGGTATCGATAAAGAAGAGAACAATATCTGGAAAGTGCATATCAAAAAAGCCTGACTTGCAGGATTGTTTCATATTTCGAATTTAAAATTTAATTTTTAATTTTATCTTCTCCTTCTTCGTCGTTTACTTTTAAATTATTCTTCTCAAATAAATGAACTAAAAAATAGATAAAATGCAGATCTGCCATTGTTCATGGCAATCTGCTTTTGTTTACATTTAATGTATCGTCTTGCGCTTGAATTTGCCAACACGTTCCAGCATTACCTCTATTCCGTTGTTGACGAGTTCATTGAACTTTTCAGTTTTCATGGCTGCACGCCTGATGGGTTCGTGCAGATCGATCAGTAGTATCGCATCGACCCAGTTATCCCTGAGGCGATAGTTCATGGGCTCCTCGAAAAGGTCGGTTGCAACTTCTTCTGAGGATTTTGATGCATCTGCATCTTTGAATTTCACAGGAACATGCAGGGTTACTGATGAGCTTTTCCCGCTTTCGTCCTTTGGAATGTACAGCCTTACGATCTCATCCCCGAAACGTCCGATGAAATGGTCCGTTCCTTTCGTGAAACCAAGTGCAAGGATAGCCTCCACCAGACGTGCCGGCAGGTCGTCCATAAGACAGCCACAAAGCGCTTTCGTGATGGTTTCTTCTTTCAGTGACTCAGCGAGATCAACAAAGGCTTCCATGGGGAATCCGAACACGATCTCATCGTTCCTGTAATCGCTGAACATGCGTGCTCCGGAACACAGGAGTGAGAGGTTCACCTTGTTCTCCATTACCGGGATGGTGGTACATTCTCCACAGACAGCGAACTCTCCCTTGAACTTTGCATTCACCATGTCACCTTTCACTTTGGACAGGGTTGCAGCCACACGCATCAGCTTGCTGGCGGTTCCCACCACCACCACCACATCGGGTTCGAACTCACATTTATCAAGTGGTGTGACGGTCATGGTCTTTGTGTCCGCAGGCTTCATCCTTGGATACACATCGCCATAAGCAGGTTCTGTGAAACCCAGTGCCAGTTCCGCGCTTGCACAGGACATGTCATCAGCTGAACATGTATAGGATGTTCCAAAGGCTGCAGCTTTTCTCACGATCTCACAGTAACGCATGGGATGCGGTATATCTGGCTCCTCATTACTGTTGAACTTGACAGCGACCGGTGTAAAAGGCAACTCAAAGAATTGCCTGAACTGCTTTGTCAGTTCCGTATATTTCATGCTTCATCCTCCACCGGTATGTCGTATTTCCTTGCGATCTCAAGGAAAGCTCTGGCAACGTATTCTATCTGCTTTCTGCTGAGCCCGAACGTATTCAGTTTGAAACTCTTGCTCATGCCCGGCTGTATTCCCATTATCTTTCGTTTCTTCAGTTCATGGTACAGGAAATAACCACGTTTCTTTGATTTGGAAGCAGCTTCGAAGAACGGAAGGGATTCGAAAGCTACAAGTGTATGCTCTGTAGGCTTGACACCCATCTGGTGGAATCCTTCGATACGTTCGATCTGTGATGCAAGGTATCTTGCATTCTCTACTTCCTCATCCCAGTGCTTCACACGTTCCACAACAGCAGGGAATGATGCCATCAGTGACATTACCGGTGCTCCGAAGACAGGAGAACAGCCGAACAGGGCTACTTCCTTCTTGGTGAAGCCACGTCCGCTCCAGTCTCCTCTGATTGTAGATTTGTCGAATACCTGCTGGTTCCATTCGAAGGTTGTTGCAAGTATTCCCATTGGTGCGGATGCTGCCCAGCTTTTGTGTCCTGAAGCACAAAGGAAGTCAACGCCAAGTTTCTTCCCGTCAATTGGCATAACTCCTGATGAGTAAGCTGTGTTCAGCAGGAACGGTACGCCGTATTCCTTACAGATTTTCCCTACGGATGCTGCATCTGCCACATTCCCATAACGATAGTCAACATGTGTCAGCAGCGCCAGCGCAGGCAGTGACCCGGTATTGCGCTCTACTTCCTCGAACTTTTCCGCATACTTCTCAGGATCGATAGTAAATTCAGGGTAGCCACTATGCGGTACCTCTACGACCTTTAGCTGGTTCGCTTCTGCTGCAAGGTATGATGTATAATGTGCAAGTGAATCCAGTACAATGGTATCGCCGGGTTGTGTGACCATGTGCATAGCCGCCCATTTCGCATGTCGGCATCCGGCTGTGAACCTCACGTCGTCCATGTTCAGGAATTCTGCTATATCTGCTGTAAGGTTCCTTACAGGCGGGTTCTGGACCAGATCGACCCTTGACTCGAAACAGTAGTCACAAACTGAATAACCATCTGCGAATTCAAGTGTTGCTTTTCTGGCTTCAGCGGTAAGTACTCCTCCCCGCTGGATAGGGTTCAGGTTGATGTATGTGCTTTCAACCCCCCTGCTCAAATTTTTATAAATATCAAGGTTCAGTTAGGAATTCCCCCTGGATTCTTTTGTTCTGCTACGATTCCGTTTGATCAAAGGAACTCTTCAAGTTCCTCCAGTATCTCGTCCTTTTCCACTCGTCCGATCAGCGCGACCTCCCCATTAATAGTAATAGTAGGTACTTCTTCTATCCCTAGTTGCTTTGCTCTCTCAGCTCCTTCTGAGCTGGTTACGTTGATCTCTTTGAACATAACTCCTTCAGGAAGAACTTCGATTATCTGGTTCCTGACATAATGGCAGTTCATGCAAATATCGGAATAATATAGCTCTATTAATGTCATCGATGGTCTATTAACTGTCAGATAAATAACAAATGGTATCACGACAATTATTGCCTCCCCCATTACCTTATTAATATCTTGCATATATAAGGAGTTTCATGGACGCTACAACGATCAACAGAACAAAATCAGCGATAGATGCCCTTATCGAAGTTCAGCAGCTGTGGATAGACAATGTTCCTGAGTATGAGCTATCAGACAGGGAACTTGTAGTGCTGAAAAAACGGCTCAACCGTGCAATGGATAATGTCCGGAAGATCTATGAAGACAATGAAGAACTGATGAACAGGGCTGAAGAATCACTCAAAAAAGAAAATGCCAGGTGAAGCTGGCAGAGCTGATCAATAAGATTAATGTTAATATTTCTAGAGGATCTGTTAAAGTATATGATTCATCGAACCGGCATAAATTCATTCGTACCGATCCAGACTGGCAAACTATTGTTTTTTCATTTCAGGAAATAAGGCTGATGGCAGTATATGCCATCAGACCTGCTACCAGTGGTGATATTACCCACATTACCACAATTCGTCTTACCATCCTATTCTTCATCGTAGCCATGCCATTGTTGGCACATCCGATTCCTATAACCGCTGCCGGTACCAGCTGGCCGAGTGCCACAGGTATGCCGTAATGGGATGCAACGTGTACGATGATTGCCACGATCACTTCGATGAAGATTGCACGTATGGTACAGATCTCTGCTATATCCGTCCCGACGGTCTGGAGGACACGACCTCCTATCACTATAGCTCCAATGCCAAGCGTAAGACCTCCGATAACAGCTCCTGTTGTTGCGTCCACAAATCCTGCTCCTACGAGAGGACCGACAGCATTGGCAGCATTGTTTGCACCTGCCGAATAGGCAACATAACAACCGGTCACCGTCAGGAGTTTTCCGATAGTGCTTCTTATTTCTGCTTCCGATTCATGTTCCACAAGCCATACCACAAGTCGGGGGTGAATATATTTGCCGGAAAGATAAGCTAGAACGAATGCAAGTATCGGAGTAACGATCCACCAGCCTGCTATCTGTGAAAGCAGTTGGGTATCGAGTATCCCGTAGAATATACCGATTCCTACAATAGCACCTACTGCTGACTGGCTTGCTGATATCGGGACCTTTAGTATGTTCCCTATGAACAGGCTGATGGCAGCTGCACTTGTTGCAATGATAGCTGCTGTAATGGTAATTGTATTGCCTGGAATAATTCCTTCGCCAAGGGTCCTGATGACCTCTTCACCACTGATCAGGGCACCGAGAAGGGAAAATATTGCTATCAATATCACTGCCTGTCTTTTAGTACGGGCCCTTGCACCATATGCTGGCCCCATGGCAGCAGCTGCATTGTTCCCGCCGATGTTGATCCCCATGAAGATCGCAGATGCAATTGCAGCCAGTGCTATGATCATTTAGTGATAACCCCCTTTCAATAGTCCCGTTTAATTTTATATTTCCCGATTTACTTAGCTTTATTTACACACTTTTTCTGGAGTAAATATATAGCAAATGAAAGGTAATTTGTTATATAGCAATGGGGAATGGGGCTAAAATTACCACTAAAAGAGTGCAACTTTTGCCTTTTTATGTACCTATATATCTCAATCTGTGGAAGTTAGGGTGATAATACATGGGTAATAAGACTATCAACTATGACAGGCTCAAACAAGGCGGTTTTCTTCGCCAGAGGCAGAAGGAAGACCTTTTCTCAATGCGACTTCGTGTCGTTGGGGGTCAGCTGACCGCTGATCAGCTCAGGGCACTTGCAGATGCTTCCGAGAAGTATGGAAGAGGGGAGGTCCACATAACTGCACGGCAGGGACTTGAGATCTCATATGTTCCGTTCGATGATGCAGAGGACCTTCTTGATGAGCTTGAGAAAGGAGATGTTCATCAGGGTACCTGTGGACCCAGGGTCCGCGGAGTAGTTGCATGTCAGGGAAATCTCATTTGTCCGCGTGGACTGATCGATTCGGAGGATATTGCAAAGAAGATCGATGAGAAGTACTTTGCCATGGAACTTCCCGGCAAGTTCAAATTTGCAGTTACTGGCTGTCCGTCATCATGTATGAAGCCACAGGAGAATGATCTTGGAGTAATGGGGGGACTTGAGCCGGAATGGGTAAAGGATAAATGTACCTATTGTGGCCTCTGTCAAACAGTGTGTCCCGTGGATGCGATAAAGGTCGAGAATGGTGGCCTGGAATTTTACAGGGACAAATGTAATCTCTGTGGACAATGTCTCCTGATATGCCCGACAGAAGCATGGGTGAAGTCCCGTGAAGGTTACACGGTCTATGTTGGTGGCAAGGTCGGTAAACATCCAAGGCTTGGTGTCAAACTGACCGAGCTTGTGGATGAGAACACCCTGTTCAGGATAATCGAAAGGTCCGTGGAGTTCTTCAAGATCGAAGCAACTTCAGGAGAGCGGTTTGGAGATACTATCCAGCGTGTGGGCTTTGAAGAGTTCAAGGCTTTTGTGCTGGAATGAATTGAGTTTTCCGGGTAAGCAGCAAGAGGCTCATATCCGGATCTCATCTCTTCATTCCTCCTCATTACTGACACTTGCTGATACTATATGTCCAAGCACGGGATCATTCAATGAAAATCATCAGGAAATGGAACTATGCCGGAGCCAGATAAGGAATTAATAAAAGAAATGGAACAATTTGCTGAAGAATATAAGAGCAGATCACCACAGGAGATCCTTGAGTATGCACTGAACAGGTTTGGTTCAGGTATCTCTATCGCATTCAGTGGTGCTGAGGATGTTGTGCTCATTGATATGGCGACAAAGATCATGTCAGATGTGAGTGTATTCTCCATTGATACGGGGCGTCTTCATCCTGAAACCTACAAATTCTTCGAAGTGGTGCGGGATCATTACAACATTGATCTGGAGGTCTTCTTCGCGAACAGGGAAAAGACCGAGGAACTGGTTCACAAGAAGGGTATGTTTTCCTTCTACAAGGACGGGCACAAAGAATGTTGTGCTGCCAGAAAGGTCGATCCACTCAATCGTTCCCTTAGCAGGAGGTCTGCATGGATCACAGGCCAGCGCAAGGACCAGAGCCCCAACACACGTGCCGACATTCCTGTTGTAGAGTTAGATCCTGTATTTGGAGACGGCATGCTTGTAAAGTTCAATCCTCTGGCGAACTGGACCTCCAGGCAGGTCTGGGATTACATCAGGGAAAACGATGTTCCGTACAATGAACTCCATGAGAAGGGATATGTCAGCATTGGTTGTGAACCATGCACAAGACCCGTTCTGCCGGGACAGCATGAACGTGAAGGACGCTGGTGGTGGGAAGAAGCCACTAAAAAAGAATGTGGACTTCATTCGGGGAACATCAGTTCCCGGGATTGAAACTTAGTATTTGGACTTCTGAATCAATTCATCACAATTAGCACTTCAGAAGAAGGGATCACAGGTCCGATTGAGTACGTTATTGAATATCATTATGAATAAAATTAGTGGAGGGTCAAAATGGCAAGTGTGGAAGAATCTTATCATCTTTCAAATTTAAAGACACTTGAAGCCGAAAGCATAGGCATTATCCGAGAGGTTGCTGCAGAATTTGAAAATCCGGTGATGTTGTATTCTGTGGGCAAGGACTCGTCAGTGATGGCCCATCTGGCTATCAAGGCCTTTTACCCGAAAAAGGTGCCTTTCCCCTTATTGCACATTGATACGGGATACAAGTTCCCTGAAATGTATGAGTTCAGGGATTACTATACAAAGAAGCATGATCTTGACCTGAAAGTTCATAGGAATGAGGAGGCTCTCAAAAGAGGGGTAAATCCCCTTACAGTGGGAACGGTCAAATGTTGTGCCGAGCTTAAGACGAAAGCTCTCCTTGACGGACTAAAGGAAGGCGGCTATGATGCAGCCTTTGGTGGTGCCCGAAGGGACGAAGAGAAATCAAGGGCAAAGGAGAGGATATTTTCCTTCCGTGACAAACATGGGCAGTGGAACCCAAAGGACCAGAAACCCGAATTGTGGAATCTTTTCAATTCAAAGATCGATCCCGGGGAGTCTATCAGGATATTCCCGCTCTCAAACTGGACAGAGCTTGATATCTGGACATATATCTACCATGAGAATATTGAGATCGTTCCACTTTACTTTGCGAAGAAAAGGCCGGTCATCGAGAAGCATGGTCAGCTAATTCCGGTCTATACGGATGAGCACGAGGAGGAGGTCAAGGAGGTCATGTGCCGTTTCAGGACACTGGGATGCCATTACTGTACAGGTGCAGTAAGGTCAGAGGCAGACACCCTCCCGAAGATAATTGAGGAGATGATGGTTGCCCGTCATTCCGAGCGTATCACAAGGGTGATCGATCACGACCAGGATAGTTCCATGGAGCAAAAGAAGAAGGAGGGATACTTTTGAAGGATTCTGGCTCTTTGATAGAACAAAATCAGAATATCGACCTGTTAAGGTTTGCCACTGCAGGAAGTGTGGATGATGGCAAATCAACCCTTATCGGGAGATTGTTATATGATTCAAAATCAATATTCGAGGATCAGCTGAATCTGATAAAGACATTCTCGAAGACCCACAGGAACCAGGAGATCGACTACTCACTGGTAACCGATGGTCTGAAATCAGAACGTGAACAGGGAATCACGATCGATGTCGCATACAGGTTCTATTCGACCCCCAAGAGGCGTTTTATTATTGCCGATACTCCCGGGCATGAGCAATACACAAGGAACATGGCAACAGGTGCATCTAATGCATCCCTCGCCCTGATCCTTATTGACGCCAGGAATGGAGTTGTGACGCAGACAAAACGCCATTCGTTCATCTCGTCCCTTCTCGGGATCCGGAACTTTGTGGTAGCGGTTAACAAAATGGATCTTGTGGATTATTCAGAAGAAGTGTTCGAGAACATTGTGAGCGAGTTCAATGCTTTTGCTGATAAGTTATCAGATGAATCAATTTACTTCATACCCATAAGTGCCCTTAAAGGTGACAATGTCATCGATCGAAGTGAAAATATGCCCTGGTATAAGGGATCCACATTGCTTGATTATCTGGAGAATGTGAATGTAACAGGTGGTCGCAACCTTAATGATTTCAGGTTCCCAGTCCAGTATGTTAACTGGGGCGGAGGCGATGATTTCAGGGGTTATTGTGGTACAATAGCTTCGGGAGTGATCCACAAAGGAGATGAAGTGAGAGTGCTCCCATCAGGTAAGACAAGCAAAATTTCAAGGATCGTTACGTATGACGGTGACCTTGATCATGCCTTTGCTCCCATGGCAGTGACCCTCTGTCTTGAGGATGACATTGACATAAGCCGCGGTGATATGATCGCGAAGGTTGATGATCTTCCTGTAATTGCCGGAAGTCTGGAGGCAAACATCGTATGGATGGACAGCGATCCCATGGAGATTGGGAAGGATTATGTGATCAAGCATACTACCAGCATGGTAAAGGGAAGTTTCTCTGAAGTGCTTCACGAGTTCGACCCAGAGGATATCAGCATGAGATCTTCGGAGTTCCTGAGCTTAAATGAGATCGGAAAGGTCAAGGTCGAGTTAAAGGCCCCGATATTTGCCGACATTTACTCTGAGAACAAGATCACAGGTTCGTTCATTGTGATCGATCCTCACACCAACCAGACAGCTGCTGCTGGTATGGTCACTAAATACAAGCAGGTATCTCCTGACAAAGCCTGCAAAGCTGTCAAGCCCAGGGTTATCAGGTATCTGGGAGACAAAAAAGAAGAGGCACAGGCGAATTATGATCGCCTTTCCATGCAGGGTACGCATTGTATCTATGTGGATGATGAGCTGCTACAGGAAAACATCTGCAAGGGAATTCCGGTTGATAGTGCGCAATATTCCGACACTATTGAGGGTCTGTGTGAGATCGTTACAAGATCCGGTGTTTCTGTGGTCTTGTGTTCTGATCATGTGAACAGTTGAACTCATTGAGGTGGGAACTTCTGCATTTGATCGATGCATTGGGAGTTTTTCCTCCTCTCTTTTTTTCTTAAGCGTGCAGGTATGCGATTGAAAAAATACCAAAAGGTCTGAAGAGTAAAGCTATGGAAAAATGAATGGCCTATTCGTGTTAAAGTTCCAGCTCTTCAACAAAACGAAGGTCAAAGATATCTTTCTGCTCGAGCTTCTTTGAGATATATCCGAGTTCGTTCAACACATCTACGAATCTCATAGTGGAACCAATGTAATTTTCTGATATGCCTGCTGAGTATTTTGGTGATACTTCATACATCTCTTTCACAAAGTCGGCATCTATTATTTCAATGGTATCGGAAACGAGCTTTGATGCCTCTTTTGTATTTTCACGAATGAATTCACAGGCATTTTCATGCAATTTAATGAACTTCAAAAGAGTATCAGGTGAGTTCTCGATCATGACACAGGTTGCAACTATCCCGTAACTTGGATTATCAGGCCACAGCTTTTCAGGCGGTATCACCATTTTTGTATCACAGTACCTTTTTGCCACAACAGCAAGTGATGGTGTCCCAACTGCAACTTTGATCTCCCCGTCTGCTATTGCTTCGGGGATCATGTCTGCCCACTCGTAGTTCAGGACATCGATGTCATTCTCAAACCCTGCTTCCTTAATATAGTTCCTGATGATCACATCATGAATGGAGCCGGAAGGTGGACAGGCTATTAAATGCCCTTTAAATTGTTCCAGAAAATTTCTCTTGTCATATCCACATTCTTCGAGGGTCCGGAATTCAGGAGTGGCTATCATCACAGTTCCTTCAACATGACCGCCTGCAATACACCTGACATCTAATCCGCCATCGATCCCTATCATTGTGGGAGGCAGGCCGATATATCCGATGTCCAGCTCGTTATTCTCGAGTGCATGGACGATCGCAGGTCCTCCTCCAAAAAGTTTCCACTCAGGTTCAATGCCTGCTTTTTCAAGCCAGTCTGTCCCCATCAGTATGAATGAGGTATGGTACATGGTAGAAAGGTGTCCGATTCTCAATTTCATCATAGGTTCACCACTTCGGGGAATGGCAGGCTTTTAGTGGTCCATTATCTTCCGGATCAACAGGCCTGCTCTTCCACTGTACTTTTAAGGATCAGCCACCGCTTACTGCTGGCAAAATTGATATTTCGTCAGTATCGGATATTTTGGTGTCAAGTCCTGAAAGGTGTCTTATGTCTTCTCCATTGACATAGACATTTACGAACCTTCGTACTTCACCGTCCTGAAGCAGGCGTCTTTCGAACTCATCCCCGTACTCGCGTGTAAGTCTATCAAAAAGGGTCTTTATTGTAACAGTACCCAGATCGATATTTGCGGATCTCGTTTTTGTTATGTTGTTAAGTGCTGATGAAAATCTTATAGATACCATTTTGTTTCACCTCTAGATTTATTAATTGTTGGTTTTTGTGATATTGTTGAGCTTCTTTGTGAATTCGGAATATGATGGTTTTATGGACTCCGGTCTCTCAACTGCCCCCGCAATCGTATCCTGTGCTTTCAGACCATTACCTGTTACATATACAACTGTTCTTTCATCGGGGTCAATATGGCCGCTTTCTACAAGGCTCTTAAGACCAGCAACTGTTGTTCCGCCGGCAGGTTCTGTGAAAATTCCTTCAGTACTTGCAAGCAGGCGGATAGCCTCAAGTATCTCCTCGTTCGTTACGGATGCAGCATAACCTCCTGAAGTCTGGATCGCCTGCTTTGCATAGTATCCGTCAGCAGGATTTCCGATAGCTAGGCTGTGTGCAATTGTGTCAAGTTCCCTTATCGGGATGACTTCTGTATCGTTCTGAACAGCGGTCGATATTGGGGAACATCCGCTTGGCTGTGAACCGGATATTCTGATGCAACTGCTTCCATCTATGAACCCTATCTTTTCAAGTTCCTTGTAACCTCTGGTCAATGCACAAAGCAGTGCTCCGCTTCCAAGCGGTGCAACGATGTGATCAGGAGCATTCCATCCAAGCTGCTCGGCAGTTTCAAACGCAAGGGTCCTGGATCCTTCCGTGTAGTATGGTCTGACATTTATGTTTACAAATGCCCAGTCGGGATTCTGGTCAGCAACCTCACTTGCAAGGCGGTTTGCATCATCATATGTCCCGTCAACAGCTATGACGTTTGGATCGTATGTGAGCATCTGTGTTATCTTACCGGTCTCAATGGAGGAAGGTATGAAGACGTATGCCGGAATTCCAGCTTTTGCAGCATGTGCTCCTACTGCGGATGCGAGGTTTCCGGTGGATGCACAGCCAATTGCAGTGGCACCGAGTTCCAGGGCCTTGCTTACTGCAACTGAAGTGACCCTGTCCTTGAATGAATTCGTGGGATTCACGGAATCGTCAAGAATGTATAATTCCTTAAGTCCCAGTTCTTTACCGAGGTTCTTTGCATGATGCAATTTATTGTAGCCTGAACCAAGATCAACATAATTCGTTCCATCTATCGGAAGAAGGTCTGCATATCTCCAGATAGATGGAGGACCTCTTGCTATCTTTTCTTTACTTGCCGTGTCCTGTATTTCATCCCAGTCGTAGTGTACTTCAAGTGGTCCGAAACATTCGTAGCAGGTATTTTGGATACCAGCCTCATATTCAGCACCACATTCTCTGCATTTTAATCCAATTACTTTACTCATTTTGTAACTCTCTCCTGATGTTCAGATTATTAATTATTCGTAATAAAAACACGTTATAATATTACCATTAGTTATTAGGCAATACTTACCTGTATCTTACTATGATGTCTCATTGATCTGTTTTTGAGACTCTTGGAGTAAAAGTAAACAAAAATGAGCAAATTTGCCGCTTTCTATATCTATTTATCAGGGAATTACAGTTTTTTGAAAATGCTGACACGAATTGAACTTGCAATATAGCATTTCAATGGCAATTAGGTTGGCTACGACCGATGTAATTCAGCATGATTTATGATTTTCAGGGAGGCAAAAATGTTAGGTGAATTTACTGAAGAACAGATCAGGCGGTATTCAAGACACATAATACTGCAGGAAGTTGGTGGTAAGGGACAACAGAAGTTATTGTCTTCCAGAGTGCTCTGTATAGGTGCAGGAGGTCTTGGTTCTCCTATTATACAGTATCTGGCAGCCGCCGGAGTTGGGGCTATCGGTATCGTTGATGACGACGTTGTAGACCTTAGCAATCTTCAAAGGCAGGTCATACATGGAGGTAATTTGGATGTTCCAAAGGTCGAATCTGCAAAACAGTATGTTGAGAACCTGAACCCTGATGTGAAAGTTATAACTTATCAGGAACGGATCAGTCCTGACAATATCCTGGATATAATAAACGACTACGACATCGTAGTGGATGGTTCTGATAATTTTGCCACCCGCTACCTGGTCAACGATGCCTGTGTGCTTGCAAAAAAACCTCTTTCTCACGGTAGCATCTTTCGTTTTGAAGGTCAGGTTACGACAATACTTCCTGATGAAGGTCCATGTTACAGGTGTCTTTTTGAACATGCTCCGCCTGCCGGAATGGTCCCAAGCTGTCAGGAGGCCGGAGTCATCGGAGTACTTCCTGGTATAATTGGTGTCATCCAGGCAACTGAGGTCATCAAATACTTGCTGGGATTCGGGGATCTGCTAAAAGGGCGACTTATATTCTATGATGCCTTCGGCATGTCATTTGATGAGATCAAGGTACGTAAGAACCCTTCATGTCCGGTATGTGGGACAGAGCCTTCTATAATTTCAATTGAGGATGAGAATTATCAGCAAGGAGGCGGGGTCTGTAGTATTGGATGAACTCTTATCAGAGTGTCAGGAATAAAGGTCCTGCATATCAAAACTCAAAGTATCAAAATATCAAAGGGAATGAACATCAGGCCTTGCGGACGTATATGTTGAAGACTCCTCCCTTTTCTTCAACCGCAAGCAGTACATTCCCTGTCTTTTTTGTCCATGTGGCGATGTTCTGTGGGGTCATGGCCTCATTTGCTATGACTAACAGAACTTCACCTTTTTCCAGCTCATCCATTAGTTCTTTTGTTCTGATAAGTGGATACGGGCAGCACTGTCCTCTCACATCAAGTTCAAAGTCTGCTATTATTTTATCCATTTGAATCAACCATGATTATAATCTGTTTAATATTGTAGATATTCAATGAGGCAATATTTACATTGTTCTTATTTTTTACAATGTTCCCCTGTTTCTTTCTTCATTGGCAGTTCTTACCTCAATCATTGTGGTTATGTAGGTGCTTGCTTCTTACTAGCATTGTTCAACGCTTTATCATATTAGATCCAGAATATGAATATCATTCTACTAATGGAGGAAAAAGGACCATGAAAATGTTAATGTTCGATACGGGATCTTTTTGGTTTGAAACTTTCAGCAAGACCCTTGACCACGTAGATGATATCGAAAGAGAGGAATCTTTTACGGATTCTGCAGTTGTTTTCATTCATGTTGAAGCAGAGGATGAACCAAGAAAGAACAAAGTGGTAAAAAGTGCAGTTGCAAACCTGAAATGGTACTTAAATAAAGTCAATAAAAAAAGGATCGTACTGCATTCATTTGCTCATCTTTCTTCAAGCAAATCCTCTCCTGAGTTTGCAGTAGAGGTCATTTTGGCAATAAAGGATAAGCTGGAAAGTAAAGGGTTCGAACCCCATACCACCGCTTTCGGTTATTTTTCAGAATTCTCGATCCATGTTCGTGGTGAATCTCTGGCAAAAGTGTTCAAAGAGATCTGAATGCATATTCGTGCATCCTTGCATTTCCATTCTTTCCGTTTTCCTCGGCCAGTTTTCAATACCTATAATTAGCAAAAGTAACATTCTTGAATATGTATGGGCGATGAGGGTGGACTTCCCGAGAGCGAGGGTTTTGAAGAACTCATAAAGTACACTGTTCCAGGCTATGTATTGGGCCTTATTGCAGGCATCTTTCTTGATATGCAGGGTTATCAGACAAGCCCTGTGGGACAATGGCTGGTCAGGACGCTTTCAGGAGAAGGCGAAAGTATACTTGAAGGGATATATTCGATACGCCAGCGCTTTCTTGGAGGTACAGGCACAATGGCTGAAGCCTACGGCTGGGGCAAGTTGTTCGGGCTGGCAGTGCCATGGATCATTGATCTTGCAAGCCGTCTGGCAGGTGTTAACGTTTATGGTGTTGAGGGTTTCTACATTCCTTACTTCTATGCACTTAGTGACCAGATAGGAGCAAACATTTCCGGGATGCTTTTCCTGAGAAGAAAAGAAGGTGTTTGGTCCGGAGCTTTCAGCAGGTATATACATCATCCGGTTATGCTTGCAAGTCTTGCAATAATCGTGATCGTACCTGTGGGTCTTTTGCTTTTACGTTTATATGGTTTCAGTCCGACAACCCAAACCTTTACTGCACTTGAGACCATTGTGGCAAACCTATGCTGGGTCCCACCTCTTGTGGGCTGGTATGTTCAGAGAAAAAGAGATATCTGAGGATATTATATGGCAAAGGATGATGTAAATAAGGTCGTTGAGAGGTATATTGCCTCCGGCAGGGCGGAAAAGGATGTTAATAAGAAAGAACATTATTTCCGGATGGCTTTGCAGCTGCAGCCCAAAAATGTGCACGCATTGAATAATCTGGCTCTTCTTTTGCAGCATGAACGCAAGTTCAGAGATTCAGTTGCCCTTTATGAGAAGATCCTGAGCATAGGTGTTGTGGCAAGACCTTATCCTGTATACTACAATATCTCAATTTGCCTGAAGAACCTTGGTAACCTTGAAGGTGCAAAAACATACATCAACCGGGCACTGGGAATAAAACCCGGTGATGAGATGCTATTGGAACTGAAAGAAGAGATAACTGACCTTCTAAACAGTGCCCCAAAGGGTTCAGCTCCAAAGATGACTTCCAGTTCTCCGGGTGTTGGAGAGGTTTACGATCACTGGGATCCTCCTGCGGTTTCGACACTTACAAGCCAGATGTATTATGCTGACTGGAATGATTACAAGTATCATCGTGGGCTGGGTGAGACCGATCTTCATGAAAAGGTTGTCAGGGAGAAACTGGAAAAGCGAGTTTATTGCTGTAGTTCTTGTCGCTATTTCTCTGCAGGGGCCTGCAGGAAAAAGGGGAAAGCTGGCAGGAAAGTGCGGTCTGATTCTATATGCAAACAATTTATTCCGCAAAAGGATTGATTAGTTTTGCTTTGATTGAATAAAGCGGCACTCCACATTTAAAATTTAATTATGTGGTCAGAATGTATATTAATCATGTCTATATATATTTTGGGAAACAAATCCTTTTTTAAAGGAACCCGTTTATTTATAGAAAGGTTTATCTATAAAGTTGTTGTACTCTAATTTGCCTTTAGGAGAGAACGTTGAGACCATTCCTGAACACAAACAAATTACTATTGTACCACCAACATATTCCCCCACTCAACTCAAAGTTCTCTTCTAGTGGTTCCATTCAAAAGATTCATATCTTATATGGAACTAATTTTTGATTGTAAGTGGTGATCAATATGAAAGTAAAATCTTTACTCACAAATAGTTTTACGAATAGTTTTTCAGGCCCCCCTGGCAACAAAATTTTCAGTCACCTTCTTGTGGTATTTTTATTTTTGCTGTCAGTGTTCACCTTTATTGACCCAGTCTCTGCAGAGACTTTAGTGATCCTATCTCCGGATAATCAATCTGCAGAAGTGGGATCTGAATTTGTTGTTAATGTCTATGTAGAATCAGATGTGCCTATCTCGGGGATGCAGTTCGACCTTTATTTTGATGGGTCTATGCTTAATGTAAAAAGTGTGTTAGAAGGTGATCTTTTTAGCAAGACTGCGACTACTTTTTTCAATAAAGGCACTATTGACAATACAGCAGGTAGTATCATATATTCTCATGGTGTAATTCTTGGGAAAGAAGAAGTTACTAATCCCGGCGTACTTGCAACTATTGTTTTTGAACCTCTCAAGGCGGGTACTTCAGATCTGAACTTTGCAAATGTTATAATAAGCAATTCCAGTGGATCATCGGTTCCGATATCTGTGAATGATGCTGTTGTGATAATATCTGATACATCATTTACAGGGGTAAATACAGGTAGTAGTGGTTCCGGAAGTAGTGGTGGAGGTGGCGGTGGTGCTACCGGTGAAGCTTTTGACAATATTCTTGTGAAAGATGCTTCTACTTCCAATGTGGTTGCAGGGGAGCTGTCGAGATACGAATTCAGTGAAGAAAAATCCCCAATTGGCTATATTCAGTTCAAGGGTGTGAGCAATGCAGGTCAGATCAGTACACTCATTGAAGTTTTGGAGGGAACTTCTAAGCTTGTAGGTTCACAGGCCCCGGGCGTTGTATATCAGAATATGAATATCTGGGTAGGTAATGCCGCATTTGGTGATGATAAGATTGAGGATGCTGTTATAGGTTTCAGGGTAAGTAAAGAATGGCTCTTTGAAAATGATATTGAAGCATCAAGTGTTGTATTATATCGTTATAGTGATGAGAAATGGAACCGGCTTTCTACGATCGATATTGAAGAAGATGATCAATACAGCTATTTTGAAGCAGAAACTCCTGGCTTCTCACCATTTGCAATAACTGCGATCACGGAAAAGCCAGGCTCAGCAGAAACTGGGGATTCTGTTGATGAAGTTTCTTCAGAGGACGCTGGCATCAATGATAACGATGATCAAACCCTGAGTCAGAATATGGTTCTGGTGATTTTCATTGTTTTCATGTTCCTGGCTGTAAAGCGTGGCAGAGGTCGTTAACCCTCTGTCATATTTTCTCAAAATAATTTCAATTTTTAGCAATTCTCCCGGTAGTTTCGTTATATTATTTGTCAAGAGAAATCGATATACAAGAATAAGGTGAGTTGAATAAAGAAAAGAAGTGAAGAGAAATGAAAAGAAAAAGGAAGAATGAGCTAGAAACAAGTCAGTCTATCTTGATTATACTATCACGATTGTAAGATTCTATGGCTGCGAGTGCAACTTTAAGTGCATGCTTTCCATCAATACCTGATTCGAGTGGTGTCTTTCCTTCTCTCACACATGTAATGAAGTGCTCAAGCTCTTTTTGAAGTGGTTCAGCTTTCTCAACCTTTGCATCTCTTATCCATTTTTCATCGTGTATAGTAACAGTCTGGTCTACATAATCCAGATAGCCAACACCTTCTACTCCGATAACTTCCATTTTCCTCACTTTATGGGGGGTCAGCCAGTTAATGTTGACAACACCTGCCTGTTCTTCGTCAAATCTCAGCATCACGGATGCATGGTCTTCTTTAGAGTGTATGTCCTTACCTGCAATAGCATATACTTCAGAGACATCACCGCCGTACATGTATGCTATGGCATCGATATCATGTACTCCGAGATCCAGAATAATTCCTACATCCCTTATCCTTGGATTGTATGGGCCAACTCTCTTTGTCGAGATAGAAACGATCTTTCCAAGCAGTCCGCTATCTATTATTTCTTTCATTTTTGTTGTTGCGGGGTTGAATCTCTCGATCTGGCCTACCATAAGGATAACTCCTGCCTTTTCGGCAGCTTCTATCATTATATCGGCGTTTTCAAGGGTATCTGCAATTGGTTTTTCTACAAGTATATTGGTATCTGCATTTATGGCATCCAATGTGACAGCTTTATGAAGTGTTGTCGGAACGACAATACTGACTGCATCGAGTCCTTCCATCAAAAGCTCTTTGTGGTCAGTAAAGGCTTTGGCACCATATTTCTCTGCCATTTCTTCGACCCTGTATTTGTCAACATCAGATATCCCTACAAGTTCCACTCCTTCCATTTCACTGTAGATCCTTACATGGTGCTGCCCCATGGCACCGACTCCGATAACTCCTACACGCAACATTTTACTTTACCCCCGCAATTACATTTTCAATTATCTGTTCAATATTCTGCTCTGAAACACCAGGATGTACTGGTAGTGAAACAACTTCCTTAGCTGCTTTTTCACAGATCGGCAGATCATAATTGTACCCTGCTTCAATATATGTTGGCTGCATATGTATTGGTATCGGGTAATATACACCCGTGCCGATCTCGTTCTGTTTCAATTTTGTGACTAGTTCATCACGGTTGGCTACTCTTATTGTATATTGGTGGAACACGTGCCCACTCCCTTTCCTGATGGTCGGGACAGTGATTCCGGGTATGTCTTTTAGTCTTTCAGATAGCAGGGATGCATTGTTTCTGCGTGCAGAGTTGTATCCCTCGATCTTTTTGAGCTGAACCAGTCCGATGGCAGCTGCAATATCTGTCATTCTGAAATTATAGCCAACCATCTCATGCAGATAACGCTCCTGTGATCCATGTGCACGTATCATTCTTGCTTTTCGTGCGACCTCACTATCATTAGTAGTAATGATGCCGCCTTCGCCCGTGGTCATATTCTTTGTAGGATAGAAGCTGAAAGCACCTGTTCCAAAAGAGCCAACTTTCCTGCCATGATATGTAGCACCATGGGCCTGGCATGCATCTTCAATAATGGCAAGGCCATGGTCTTCTGCAATTTCATTTATAGCTTTCATCTCCGCCGGATGTCCGTAGAGATGTACCGGCATCAGTGCTTTTGTATCGTTGGTTATACTGTCCTCTATCTTCTCCGGGTCGATATTGAATGTTTCAGGATCTATATCTGAAAATACTGGTTTTGCACCAGTATACAGAATGCTGTTAGCAGTTGCTATGAAACTGAATGAAGTTGTGATGACCTCATCGCCTTTACCGATCCCATGTGCCAGAAGGGCAGTATGAAGTGCGGCCGTTCCTGAGTTCACTGCCACTGCATGTTCTGTACCGATATAGTCAGCAAAAGCAGATTCGAATTCTGCAACACGTTTGCCTTCTGCAATAATCCCTGATGTCATTACCTTAGAAACTGCATCGATCTCCTCTTTTCCAATGTCCGGTTTTGCTATTGGGATCATTATATCGCTCCTGTGTTCTTCTTTTCTTCATCAGCAATTATCAGATATTATTAAGTGAACGCATTTCTTCCGGCAGTTCCTGGATTTTTGCAGGGCTTCCGATCGCAAGTTGCCACGGTGGAACCTCTTTTGTAACTAATGCACCACCGGCTACGAAGGCACCCTCTCCGATCTCAACTCCTGGAAGTATGGTGGCATTTGCACCAATGGATGCTCCTTTTCGAATAATGGGGCCTTCAGGATTGTACTCTTTACGTATTGGATACTTATCATTCGCAAGGACTGCACAGGGGCCGATGAAGACGTTGTCCTCGATGGTCACATGGGTGGGGATATATACATTGCCCTGGATGCTGACATTGTTTCCGATGGTCACATTCCCGTCGATGATAACGTTGGTCCCTATCAGGACATTGTCTCCGATATTGGTGTTCTCGCGTATCATACAGTTGTGTCCGGTCCTGAAGTTGCTTCCAGTCCTGACATTACTGAAGATCGTTGTGTTCGGTCTTATGAAGGATCCCGGTCCGATCTCACATCCGGTAAAATCAGAATCTTCGATAGATCTTCCGTTCTCAAGTATTTCTGTAAGGATACTGTGCTCTGGATATCCAATGATCACGTTCTCAAGTATTACTGAATTATCCCCGATAATACTTGACCCATATATCTTTGCAGAACTATGTATATTCAAATTATTATCTCCCTGCGAGATCCCTGATACCTAACTCCCCGAAAGCTTGAATCTCTTAATAAGATATTACGTTCCCATTATATTATAATTTTCTAATTAATGGTGCAACATTTTAATTGTATTTACTTATTTTCTGATTTGTACTAATATGGGATTTTTGCAGTAATTCTCAAGGAGTTAAGTTGTTATTTGGATCGATCGGATGTTTTTATTTTTATCTTTGAATTTTTTCATCTTTAATGATCGATAATGTTCTGTTTTTTCAAATCGTTTGATGTTGCCAAATCCTTTATATGTATAAACTGCAATTCCACCCTCTATGTTTACTATTCTGACAGGATCACAGTTTGGTGATGAAGGAAAAGGAAAGATCGTTGACCTGCTTTCAAAAGACTACGATCTTGTCGTCAGGTTTCAGGGTGGCGACAACGCCGGTCATACGGTAACGGTTGGTGAAGATGTCTATAAACTTCATTTGATACCTTCCGGGTTCTTGCTTGATTCAAGGGTGTTGATAGGTCCGGGCACTGTACTGAACCCTGAGGTTCTGGCAGAAGAGATCGATATGCTTGCTGAAGGCGGTGTAGACGTCCATTCCGATAAGCTTGGTATCGATGCCAAGACCAGTATCATTATGCCATATCATATTGAGATGGACGGTCTTCTTGAATCATCCCGTAAGGAAAAGATCGGCACTACCAAGAGAGGTATTGCCTTTGCTTATATGGACAAGATCGCGAGGGATGAGATCCGCATGGGCGACCTGGTTGATGCCGAGAAACTTATGAACAGACTTTCGTTGATAACAGCTTCCAAAGAGGCAGCGATCAAGGAGCTTGGCGGCGATCCTTCAATAGTTACTGATAAGGAACTTATAGACAAGTATCTGGAACTTGGTCAGAGGCTGGCACCTTATGTTACTGATGTATCATATGAGATCAACACAGCTATTGCAGATGGTAAGAATGTGATGGCTGAGGGTGCACAGGGTTCCCATCTTGATGTAATTCACGGTACTCAGAAGTTTGTAACCTCTTCAAGCACCATTGCAGGTTCCGCATGTGCAAATCTTGGTGTTGGGCCTACAAAGGTGGATGAGGTTCTTGGTATTGTTAAGGCTTATATTACAAGGGTCGGTGAAGGTCCGCTTCCAACAGAGCTTGATGATGAGGCCGGCAAACATTTACATGATGTGGGGCATGAGTTTGGTACAACTACGGGCAGGTCCCGCAGATGTGGATGGTTCGATCTCCCACTTCTGAAAAAGGCAATTTTCCTCAACGGCTACACAAGTGTCGCATTGACAAAACTGGACGTATTAACAGGCCTTGACACCATCAGGCTTTGTGTTGCCTATGATCTTGATGGGGAACGCCTCGAGTATCCGCCGATCGACACTTCCGATCTTGGCAGGTGCAAACCTATCTATGAAGATATGCCGGGTTGGTCTGATGATCTTACGGATGTCAAGAGCTATGCAGAAGTTCCTGAGCTTGCCCGCAATTATGTCGAAAAGCTTGAAGAATTGATGGGTGTGCCTATTGAGTATGTGTCTGTAGGGCCTGGCAGGGAGCAGACTTTCAGGAAATAATCTGTTAAAGATATAATCCACTGCATGGGTTGGGGCTGTATATATGGAGGCTGCCGAAACACGTATATACTAACCGATAAATTACAACCCTATTTCCATGCACAAATTATGGTAGATAATTATACTTGCTGGCGACAAGTTTATCGAATAAACCAAATACAAACAAAAACCTAATCAATACATTTCATTCCAAGGAGGATAAAATGACTACAGCATATGATGTTCCTGCTGCAGATATTATTGCAAAGCTGGCAGAGAAACTAGAAGAGAACGATCAGATCAATGCTCCCGAATGGGCAGCTCACGTTAAGACAGGTGTTCACAAGGAACTGCCACCTATTGATAATGGCTGGTGGTACACCCGCTGTGCAGCTATCATGAGGACAATTTACATGAAGGGTCCTATTGGTGTTGAGAGACTCAGGTCTGTCTATGGTGGCAAGAAGAACAGAGGTGCAAACCCATCCAAGAAAGCAAAAGGAAGCGGTTCAGTTGCAAGGGAAGCACTCCAGCAGCTCGAGAGTGCAGGCTTTGTGCGCACTTTGAAGAGCGGAAGGGTAATTGCTCCTGCAGGGCAGTCCATTCTTGACAACACAGCAGTAGAGGTCAAGAACGATCTTGTCGAGACAATTCCGGAACTTGCAAAGTACTGAATGGCTTGTATGGGAGTTGATCTCCCCTGCTTAAGCTACATGATAGTTGCTTATAATGATCCTTTGTCGGATCATTTATGATTAAATCGGAAAGGAAGTGATGAAGTAATGGTGGACGATCTTGAAGCTATTCGAAGGAAAAGACTTGCTGAGATGCAACAACAGCAGGCAGCTCCTCAGATGGAGAATGATGCCCAGGCTGCATATCAGCAGGAACAGGCACAGGCTGAAAGGGACGCCCAGGTCCAGGCGGTCCTTCGTCAGATAATGACTCCTGAGGCAAGAGAAAGGCTTACTCGCCTGAAACTATCACGCAAGGAACTGGCAGAACAGCTTGAATCCCAGCTTGTGATGTTAGCTCAGAGTGGTCGCCTGCAGTCTAGAATAGACGATGAAAGGCTAAAATTGCTTCTTTCACAGATGCAGCCCAAAAAACGTGAACCTACCATCACACGTATGTGAACATGAAAGCTCAGGTACTGTTCAGTGGAGGAAAAGACAGTTCATTATCTGCGATCCTGCTTGACCCATTCTTTGATGTCGAACTCGTGACCTGCAGTTTCTCGGTCCTTCCGGTTGGGGAAATTGCAAAGGTTGCCGCAGATGAGCTGGGTTATTCCCACAGAGTACTAGAACTTGATAAAGGTATACTGGAATCGGCTCTGGCTATCATTATTGAAGATGGATATCCGAGGAATGCTATCAATTACATACACCGTATCGTGATCGAGACCCTTGCAAGGGAAGAGGATGTCTCTTTGATCGCAGATGGTGTAAGGCGTGATGATCGCGTTCCAAAGCTCACTGATGCAGAGGTCCGGAGCATAGAGGATCGCTTCGGTGTAGACTATGTATGCCCTCTTCAGGGCTATGGCAGAAGTGCAGTTAATAAGCTGGTAAGTCGGTATCTGGTTATAGAGGAAGGTCAGAGTGACAGTATTGCGAAAGCGGACTATGAGACCGAACTTCGTGAACTGATAAGGCAGCAATATGGTGATGATAAAGTACTTGAGATCTTTCCGGAGCATGTTCAGTCAAGGGTTATCGGGCGTGTCTGATGATGTCCGACCGGGCAACTCTTTATGTAATGGTACTTAAAAACAGGAATTGATCGTACATAGATTAATAATTTATAGGATAATCGATTTATAGACGCAAATCTTTTAGATTGGCGTTACAATTAATCAAATCACAGGTGAGATAAGTGAGCCACAATACAAAAGGACAGAAAATGAGGTTGGCAAAGGCGCATAACCAGAATCAGCGCGTTCCAACCTGGGTTATCATAAAGACTAACAGACAAGTTGTTAGCCACCCTAAGAGAAGACACTGGAGAAGAAATAGTTTAGACGTAAAGTAAGGTGATGACAATGGCAGAAGACGCGGTAAAGGAACAGATATACACAATTCCACTTCGTGAGGCAAAGCTTGCACCAAGGTGGAAACGTTCCAGCAGGGCAGTTTCACTTATCAGGAAATTCCTGATAAGACACATGAAGGCAGATCCTTCACAGATCAAGATTGATGCTTCCGTCAACCATAAGGTTTGGGAAAGGGGTTCTCAGAAACCACCATCTTCCATACGCATTCGTGCAGCTATGTTCGATGATGGTGAAGTTCAGGCAGAACTTGCCTGATCCCTCTTTCAATTGATGGATATTATTTAACAAAAGTGTAAGGACAATAATGATCAAAACAGTGAACATTTATGACAATCCCGTGTTAGGGGTTTTTGCTACATGTACTGAAGATGTGGCAGTTGTTCCTATCGGTACAACTAAGAAGGTCGTTGATATGCTTACAGAACTGCTTGATGTAAAGGTAGTTTCTACATTGATCAATGGCAGTACTGTTGTAGGTTCTCTTTCCAGGGGCAACTCGAATGGTTTTTTACTATGCAGGGATGCCAGTGTCAACGATCTAAAAGACGTTGATGTCCCTGTGGAAGTGCTTCCAGACAGGCTCACAGCCACTGGAAACGTGATCCTGGCAAATGATAACGCTGCACTTGTGCATCCGGATATCAGTGACAGGTCAATGGAGATTATATCAAGGGTTCTTGGTGTTGATGTTCACAGAGGTACGATCGCAGGTCTCGGTACTGTCGGGATGTCCGGAGTAGTTACCAACAGAGGTCTTCTGGTTCACCCAATGGTGACACAGGAAGAGCTTGCACATCTTGAGGAAGTATTTGATCTTCCTGTGGATGTGGGAACTACAAATTACGGCTCACAGGCAGTAGGTTCAGGCTTACTGGCCAACTCAAAGGGTTATGTGGCAGGTTCAAGTACTACCGGACATGAACTGGGCAGGATCGAGGATGCTCTGTTCTTTGATTGATCATAATATTGTCTAAAATAAACATTATAAAACAGGTGATTCCGTATGCAGAATTATGTTGTCAAAGGCACATTCAAAGCAGGTCATTCTTGGGAAAAATTCACAAAGACCATTGAGAGCCAGAACGAGAAGAATGCTCGTGAAAAGACGTATTCTATCTTCGGCAGTAAACATGGTCTCAACAGGTCATTGATCAAGATCGATAGTGTCGTAGAGGCGTGAAGTACATGTCAGAAATAAGTGAGCAGGATGTGAGAAATCTCGCAGTTCAGCACCGTGAGCTCCAGCAACAGGCAGAATCCCTGCAGCAGCAGATGGGAATGGTTCAGATGTCCATCGAAGACTGCACACGTGCTATAGCAACCCTTGATGAGCTTGATGCAGTTTCAGGCGCCATCAATACGATGATCCCTCTGGGAGGTGGAACATTTATACATGCAGATGTTTCCAACGTCGAAAAGGTTGTTGTAGGTCTTGGCGCAGGTATCAGTGCGGAGAAATCCCCGTCTGAAGCAAAAGAACTCCTTAACAGACGCAAGGAGGAGCTCGGTAAGGTCATTGAACGCCTGAATGGATCACTTTCTCAGATCGGACAACGTATCCAATCCATAGAGTCTATGATTGGTAACAGAAGTCCTCAGTGAACCCTGTTCATGAAGTTCTGATACTCTTTTTATTTTTATTATTTTTAGGGATGAGTTTGCGTGTTCAATAAACTCAAGGATAAACTCAATAATTTCAAGCAATCCATCGGTAAGACCATCGATGAGAAGGCAGTTGATCTCGAAGAACCAATAGTGGAGTCTGTAGAAGAGTCTATAGGAGAAACTACAGAAGCACCTATTGAAGACACGATGGTTGAAGAGGTCACAGAGGTTGTTAAGGAAGTTCCTGCTGAACCGGTCAAGGTAGCCGCAGAACCTTCCACACAGGGACAATCAGATGTTCCTGAAAGCCAGCCTGAAAAAAAGGCTTCATTCAAGCAGAAGATAGGATTTGCTCAAAAGGCAAAAGCGCTTGTTTTTGAGCGTGAGGTCATACTTGATGAGGATGACATAAGTGATGCTCTCTGGGAGCTTGAGATGGCCTTGCTTGAAAGTGATATTGCTATCACTGTGGCTGAAGCGATCGTTGAGGCCGTCAAGGACGAACTTGTAGGCAGCCGTAAGAAGATCGGTAGCAATACCGGCGAGCTTGTGGAGCAGGCACTCAGGAATGCTATATACAATGTGATGGCAGCCAATGTCTTCGACCTTGATGAATACATCGAGAAAGCTGACAAACCTGTTCACATCGTTTTCATTGGTATCAACGGTACCGGAAAGACCACTACTATCTCAAAGATGGCAAAACGGCTGAAAGACATGAACTATTCTGTTGTTATTGCAGCAGGCGATACTTTCAGGGCCGGGGCAATCGACCAGATCGCCATCCATGCAGAAAGGATCGGTGTCAAGCTGATAAAACATCAGGAAGGCGGGGACCCTGCCGCAGTCGTCTATGATGCTGTGCAGCACGCAAAGGCCAACAATGCGGATGTTATCCTTTCTGATACAGCAGGAAGGATGCATACAAATGTCAACCTCATGGCTCAGCTTGAGAAGGTCTGCCGTGTGAGCACTCCTGACCTGATCATCTTCGTTGATGAAGCGGTTGCAGGTAATGATGCTGTGGAACGTGCAGAACAGTTCAACAGTGCAGTACCTATTGATGGTTCCATACTGACCAAAACAGACGCAGATTCAAAAGGCGGTGCTGCGATCTCAATTGCATATATCACCGGGAAGCCTATCCTTTTCCTTGGAATGGGTCAGGGATATGATGATCTGCAGAAGTTCGATCCGAAATGGTTTGTGGACCAGCTGTTTGAATAAAAAAGTGCCTTAAAAAGACCTGAATCTTAGGTTTAATTCTTTCTAAGATCGGGCTAAATTAAGCAAAACAAGATCTTAACAAAAAAGGTCTTTGAGATATAATATTTCAAAGACCTTCTCAGTTATTTTTGAATTAATCTTATTGTTCTATTTGGAAAATTTCAGGATATTGTCAGGATATTATCAGTTCGTCCTGCATCCATCCTTAATATCCTTTGCAAGCTCCTCAAGCCTCTGGTTAACATTTTCCCCGGATGCTATGATATCCACGAAAGCAGATCCGACAATTACTCCATCTGCTCCGGCAGAAACCACTCTTGAGGCCTGATCTCCGTTGGATATTCCAAAGCCTACAGCTTTTGGTACATCGGTCTTAACCCTGGAGAGTATCTGTGCTGTTGCATCCGTGACATCTGAACGTGCTCCGGTAACACCAAGTCTTGATACAATATAGACAAATCCGGAACATTTCTCCAGTATCATCTTTATCCTTTCGTCGGTGGTGACGGGTGAAATCAGGAATATCAGGTCAATGTCCTTATTAGCACATGCCTTTGCAAGATCTTCACTTTCCTCGGCAGGCAGATCTGGTATTATGAGTCCGCTAATCCCTGAGTTGACACAATCTTCTACAAAACTGTCAAGACCTCGCTGGAATACAAGGTTGTAATAGGTCATGCATACAAGGGGGACATCCACGTCAAGAGATGCAACAAGCTCAAAATACCTGTCAGGGTTCATTCCGGCTTTCAGCGCTCTCTCGGATGCTTCCTGTATGGTAGGTCCGTCTGCGACCGGGTCGGAAAATGGTAATCCAAGTTCAATTATGTCTGCACCGCCTTTGATCAGTGCATCTACGATCCCCGGAGTTGACTCGATATCCGGATCGCCTGCACAAACGTATGACAATAATGCAGCTTCATTCTTACCTTTAAGTTCATTGAATTTAGTAGATAATTTCATATTACTCACCCAGGTCGATCTTTCGAACAGCTTCAAGGTCCTTGTCTCCTCTTCCTGAGAGGTTGATCACCACAAGCTCACCAAGGTCACCTGATTCTGCTGCTTCCATAACATGGGCAACAGCATGTGAGGATTCCAGTGCAGGGATGATGCCTTCCATAAGGCTCAGTTCGTGGAATGCATTGAGTGCCATATCATCATTTGCAACACGAGGCGTGATCCTGCCAATATCTGCAAGGTATGCCAGTTCCGGCCCGACTCCTGAATAATCCAGTCCGGCAGAGACCGAACTTGATTCCAGTATCTGTCCGTACCTGTCCTGAAGGATCCGGGTGCGAGCGCCCTGAAGTACACCATCCTCTCCTACAGAAAGGGATGCTGAGTGAAGTGCAGCTTTTTCTGTTTGTTTCATACCACTTCCACCGGCTTCCACAGCAACGAGGTCTACCTCCTTGTCTTCAACGAACGGGTGGAATATTCCCATTGCGTTACTGCCGCCTCCTGTACATGCTACAATGGAATCGGGGTATCGTCCTTCTTTTTCCATTATCTGCTGTTTGACCTCGTTCCCGATCACGCTCTGGAAGTCCCTTACCATCATCGGATATGGGTGTGGCCCCACTACAGAACCTATCAGGTAATGCGTGTTCTCTACGTTAGAGACCCAGTCCCTTAAGGCCTCATTAATCGCATCCTTGAGTGTCTTTGAACCGGATTCAACCGGATGGACCGTGGCACCCATAAGCTCCATGCGGTAAACGTTCATTCGTTGCCTGACGGTATCCTTTGCTCCCATGTAAACGTGGGTTTGGAATCCCATGTTCGTACCTGCCATGGCAGTTGCAGTTCCATGCTGGCCTGCTCCGGTCTCAGCTACCAGTCTTGTTTTTCCCATGTATTTTGCAAGTAGTGCCTGGCCGATGGTGTTGTTCAGTTTGTGTGCACCACCATGTACGAGATCCTCCCTTTTCAGGTAGATCTTGACACCGTACTTCTTGCTCATGTTCTTCGCATAATACAATGGGGTCTCACGCCCTGCAAAGTCTTTGAGGTAATAATCCAGTTCCTTAAGGAATTCGGGATCGTTCCTGTACTTTTCATATCCTTCCTCAAGCTCCTCAAGGGCCGGCATAAGTATCTCGGGGACAAATTGTCCTCCATACTTGCCATACTTTGGTCCACTCATATTATTTCCTCCTCATTGTCATTTGTATCTGGTTCAAGAGCATCAACAAGTTCCTTTGTCTTGCTGTATATGTCGTCATTTTTCACAATGGATGTTCCTATCAGTATTGCATCGGCACCAGCTGAGATCATCCTTCTAACGTCGTCTGCAGTATGAACTCCGCTTTCACTTATTATGAGGTGGTCAGTGCCGCTTTTGCGATCATGTTCCTTTATCAATGGTATAAGTTCTTCTGTCGTTGAAATATCAATTATCATGGTTGTAAGGTCTCTGTTGTTGATCCCGATGATCTTCGCAGAGGTCTCAAGGGCATTGAGCAATTCTTCTTCGTTATGTACCTCTACCAGAGGTTCGAACCCTTTTGAGCGTGCATACAGGATGAACTCTTCAAGCTTTTCATTCAGAAGACCTGCTATGAGCAATATAAGGTCACTTTTAACTTCGTCGAACTGGGCCTTGTCGATGATGAAGTCCTTCCTGAGGACAGGTATTGATACATTTTCCCTGACCGATCTCAGGTTATCTATCGTCCCATCAAAAAATTCAGGTTCAGTCAGGACGGATATTGCAGCTACTCCTGCTCTTTCCATTTCCACAGCTATTCTTTTTGCTTCTGAAGGATCTATATCCCTTATTTTCATTGACGGGGATGCCGGCTTTACCTCTGAGATTATAGGGGCTTTACCTTTCTGTTTTTTTGATAATATTGAGTTGATAATGGTATTTGTATCTCTGGCTGTATCGTGGGCTGAACTAATTGGCAGAACTTCATTGCTCTTCATTTTGTGAAGTTCTTTGACTCGCTTTTCAGTTGAATTGACAATTTCATGTATTGCAGAATGCATATTAACCACTTATGTACAACAATGCTCAATGATGTACATAAAGTTAATAGTATATACGTTTTGCGGATTATGGTAGTCGTTCAAGCATCTTTCTGATCATCTTTGTCTTCTTGTAGAATGCCGAACTATCCTTTAGGAAATTAGCAGCTATAAGTCCTTTATCCGTAATGATATATCCGCCACGTTGTACCTTTTCAGCAAGACCTTCAAGCTGGAATACATTCTTCATCTTGCTTCCTATGCTTCCGCGATCAGCGATCTGGTCTGTGTATTCCCTGATCTGTGAGAATTCCGTGATCTTTCCTTCGTTCTTCTTGAGCACAAGCAGAATCACGCGATACTGGATATCTCCGGGTCCCTGATTGATGCCAAGGGACTGGTAGAATTCTGCAACTTCTTTCTCATGAGCAATATCGATCACTTCAGGCATTTACATCTACCTCGGGATCGTTCTCTTCTGCTTCATTGTATGGCTCATAGTTCTTTTCTTCGATCCCAAGCTTTTCCTGGAGTGTCATTGGTGGGAAATAGGATAGATATGCAAGGATCGTGCCGATCAGTATGAATATCCTTGCAACCAGCTGCATTACATCGAGGTTGGTGATCATGTCTATGAGCATGAAATCTATGACAAAGGATATGGCCACGAGTAGTAGAGCTGTATGGTATAGCTGTTTTTTTGGGACTTTCCTGAGAACGATCAATGCCATTATTCCCAATATCATTGCAGTTGGTAATATGAACAATCCCACAAGGTAGATATCGATTGCAATATCGCTATTCACAGTTATAATGGAGGTCCAGTATGAGGTATTTGGTTGCATGATTCCTTGATTGAACAGGAACATCAGGTATGCTAATCCGAAGGTAGAGAAGATAACTCCTGTGAACGTACTTATCTTTTTATTGCCTGTAAGTATATATATCAATGTATATACCAGAGGAACAGAAGTGAATGTAAAGGGTACTGCTGCTGCATAATAAATAGACATATCAAGTCCTGTATTGCCAGAGTAAGCAGATATCATACGTAGTGCAGTGAAGAAATATGTAATGGCGATAAGTACCCAAAGGGCCGTCAGTGCTCTGAGTGAGGGTTTTGTATTATCGTTCCATAAAGGTTTTGTCTTTACGATCACTGCTGCAAATGTAATGGATATGATCGTGATGGCAAAACATATCGTAGTGTTTAAAAGTAGTCCTGCACTCATTTTATTACCCTTTTTAAGCAAGTAATGACTTTTTAACATCAAATTATTTATTCTGTTTGGTATGTATGTGTTATTTGTTTGAAATTTCCAACCGGAGAGTATATATACTAATTATCTCATACTCATTATGATAATTATATCTTTAAGTACTATATAGCATTGTTTGTTCCGGTTGAACTTGAACGAACGTGTGTTGAGTACTTGATACCAACCCATACTCTTAATTTGGAGGCCCAAAGTGAAATCTGAAAAATTAAATTTCATTCGCAAAGATTCCTGTGGACAGGTTGGTATTGGAACCCTTATTATCTTCCTCGCCATGATCCTGGTGGCTTCTGTGGCAGCTGGTGTGCTTATCCAGACTTCCGGTGTACTACAGCAAAAGGCACAGGCAACCGGCACCCAGGCAACCGAGGAGATCACTTCAAACCTGAAGATAATAGGTATTGAAGGTATCAGGGCAAATGATGGCGGATCCAATATGTCCGACTCAATTGACCTTCTAAAGATAAAAACGGGTTTGAGTGTTGGCACCAGTGAAGTCGATCTTAGCACACTTATAATTACCATTTCAGATGGTCAGGTGACCAATGATCTGGTCTATGGTAGTAATACTATCCTCTATGGAAGTCAAATGGATGGTTTTACCGGTGATGTTACCACCGGAGATCTTTCAGCACTGTTGAACAATACGCATGCAGTTGCAGGACCTAACATCGCATCCTTTTTCACAGTTGAAAGGATGAGGGATGAGGATAATTCCCTGGCTGCTTCCACACCTGTACTTAACTCAGGAGATATTGCTATCATCTACATCGGAACTGCAAGTTCTGATGCAGTAAGTTACACTTATCTTGGTGACTTCAACGCGACAGAGTCCGGTGTAAGCCTGAAGGATTCCGGCCTTGTCCTTAATTCAAGGACAGAAGTGGATATCCAGATCACTCCGGAAAAAGGAGCACAGACGATCTCAACTTTTGTGATCCCTACTTTGAATATAGATGAAAAATACATGATAAGGTAAAATTTCGATTATCAAATTAACTCTATGAGGAGATGAATAAATGAAAGCAAACAACAAACATCTGATGAAAAAAGATGAGCGTGCACAGGTAGGTATCGGCACACTTATTATCTTCATCGCAATGGTATTGGTAGCCGCAGTCGCTGCCGCAGTATTGATCCAGACATCTGGAGTTCTCCAGGAAAGAGCATCATCAACCGGCCAGCAGGCTGCTCAGGAAGTATCATCCAACATGATGATCAAGAGTATTGAGGGTGTAAGATCAGCTGATGCTGGTGGCAACCTCTCTGATTCCGTAGATCTTCTTAAAGTCAAAGTCGCACTCAATATTGGTAGCTCTGACATAGACCTTAACCAGGTTGTTATCACTGTAACAGACGGTGTTACTACAAACGATCTTGTCTATGCTGGTAACGAAAAAACATATGTTACTGATATGGATAGTCTTGACACAGCAAACGCTACAGCAAGTATGGTTGCACTGCTTGAAGGCAACACAACTGATATTGGTGACAACGGCAAATACTTCTTCACTGTTGAAAAGATAAGAGATGAGGATGAGTCATTCTCACAGGAAAGCCCTATTATGAACCAAGGGGATCTTGTTACAATCTACATATCAACTGCAGCAACTGATGCAACCAGTAACACTGTTGTTGGTGACGTATCTGTAACAGAACTTAAAGACACTGGTATTACGATTGAGCCAAGATCAGAACTCAGCATACTGCTGACACCTGAAGCAGGTTCATCAACCACTGCTTCATTCACTGCACCATCCTTCGGTGTAGACACAAACATCGGACTTTACCCATAAGGTGAACTAATTCACCTTATTCTTTTTTCTTTTTAGATCCCTAAATTCTAAAAATTGCTTTTTTGTAGTTATCAATTTATACTTGTTTCTTTATACTAGGTTCAAGTTAGTAAGCTAGAATCTATTAAATCATACATGGTTTTTACATATTAGAAATTGCATAGCCTTATGCAAGGGGTTATTTTCATATGGTGGTAGTATTGGAAAAAACGTTATTCTGTACGATGATGTGTGCGGTCATGCTGCTTGTAGCAGGTAGCGGATGCCTTGGTTCTGGCGGTGATGAAGCGGTAAATGAAACTGTCACATCATTCCTTTCCTCTTTTAATGAAGGGGATGTTGACATTGCTTTCTCTTACTATGAAGGAAAGGACTTCCTTGTGCCTGCAACGCTGGAGATCAAATTCAAGAACAAGGATATTTTAGTCGGTTCCATAGAGCAGTTCGAACTGAAAGACACAGTTGTTCAGGATGATGTCGCTTACACAACTGCAGTATGTACGGTCACACGCTTTGAAAGGAACAAGGCTGCAGGTACAGATGAGAAACTGATATATTTCAGGCTCCAGAAGGTCGGTGGTATCTGGATGATCACGAAAGTAAGTCTCGATGGTCCGATCTCAACTGCTGAAGCACTTGAAAATGTAGAGGCCGATCCCACACCGCTTGATCCTATTATAAACAATATTCCGATTATCTCGGGTGTAACGGTTGCTATACTGGTCCTTGGGGTCTATCTTAACAAGAAGGAGAAATCCGGCGGAGGTTCCGGTGCTCCAGTGGTGGATATATCCACTGCTGTTCCTGTTGAGAAAGAGGCTCTGGCGCAATTCATCAGGGCTATGCCAGCTCAAATGTATTCTCCAGGCTCGAAAGCTCCGGTGGATGTATGGATCAAGAACTTCTCACAGCAACCGTATGACAACGTGACGATCATTGGTAACTTCCCGGGAACGGTTAAAGTAAAGAAGCCTGCATTATCATTTGGTAAAATTGGTCCGGGTGAGACTGTGAAAAAGACCTGGGATGTCACTCCGTCTGTTCCAGGTTGGGTGGCCATAGAAGATCCAATGGTCGTTTTCGATTATGCAGGTACAAGATATTCCGGTCAGCTTGATCCTGTATGGCTTAATGTGCAGTGAAATGAAGGTATCTTTTACCTTTCTTCTTTATTTTTTAGTGTGTATTTTTAATAGATGAGTTACATATTCTATTCTGTTATTTAACAAATCAGGGGAGATCGTTTATGGTAAAAGTAATTCTTGTTCATGCTTCATGGTGTCACGTATGTCCTGCTGCTAAAAAGTTATGGAATGACCTTAAATCTGAACATGACTTTGATTATGAAGAAGTAGACATTGACACTCCGGAGGGTGATGAGCTCTCTGAAAAGTATTCAATAATGTCAGTTCCGACGACTATTATCGATGGTGAGATCGCTTTTATTGGTGTTCCTGATAAAGGTGAAGCGCTTTCAAAAATATCCTGAGGGGGAATTCAAGTGGTCTATGATCTTATTATTGTAGGCGGTGGTCCCGGTGCTCTTTCTGCCGGCATCTATGCAGTACGCTACGGATTGGACACGCTGGTACTTGAGAAAGGATTCGTAAGTGGACAGATATCAACCACCGGTGATGTTGAAAACTATCCGGGTTTCATCTCAATAAAAGGCATGGACCTGATGGAAAAGTTCTCCGAACATGCGAAAGCAGCCGGTGTGGTAGTGGAGAATAGGGAGGTTATTGGAGTAAAGTCCGATGGTGATCATAAGATCGTTACAACGGATTCCGGGGATCTGAAAGCAATTAGTGTAATAATAGCTACGGGGGCAAAACCACGGCATCTTGGGGTTCCGGGAGAAGAGGAGTTCCGTGGAAAAGGCGTTTCCTATTGTGCTACCTGTGATGGTCCTTTCTTTAAGGATCGCAATGTAATAGTTGTAGGTGGAGGAGAATCTGCAATTACAGATTCATTGATCCTTGCCGATCGTGCAGCTTCTGTCTGTGTAGTACATCGCAGGAATGAGCTTCGGGCTTCACAGGTATTGCAGGAGAGGGCATTTGGAAAGCCTAACATCGAATTCTCATGGAACACGATTCTTGAAGAGATCATCGGTGATTCCGTTGTCAGAGAGGTCGCTCTTAGAAATACCTCTACTAATGAGGAATGGAGAAGTCTCATTGATGGGGTCTTCATCTATGTTGGTAATGAGCCTAACACCGAATTTGTTGATGTTGAAAAAGACGGATATGGTTTCATTGTGACCGACGAGAGAATGGCTACCTCAGAAGATGGAATATTTGCAGTTGGTGACTGCAGGAAAACTGTCCTGCGTCAGGTGATCACTGCTGCCAGTGATGGTGCCATAGCAGCATATGAGGCTTATGAATACGTATCTGCTATGAAAAGCAAAGGCGAATAACTTTATCCTGACTTTTTATATTTGTCGGGCATCGTGAGATATATAAACAATAGCTAATAGTTAGTAGCTAACAAATAACATGTGCTAAATAACAAATAATGACCTAAGATTTCAATTTCAGGTGGGATTTAACTATGATATGTTTGAAGATTTGTCAGGATTCTACTTCAGAGGATCTCAAGCCAATTGCAGAAGCAGTACATTCACTTCTTGGTATCCCTACTACTATAAGAAGCAAGAACTTCCATGGGATCAGGATGGAGAAGGGCCAGATCATTGATGATGATTATACCGGTCCTGTTCTGGAAGAGGTTCTGGAAAAGAATGAAGTAATCAGGAAAGTTCCTATGGACGGTGTTTATAGAGGCAAGGCCGTGGTGGTGGTTCCTATAAGGTCTAACGATGGTGAACTGTTGGGTGCTCTTGGCCTAGTGGATCTAGTAGCAGCTCTTGATATTCTCTCTGTTTTCCGTGAATATCCTGACATAGTGGGTGAAGTTGAGGACGCTAAAAAGCGTATGTCATGATGGCATACGGTCCTTTTCATTTGTTTTTATTCCTTTCTTATCTTCCTTTTCTTTTTATTTCATTAACGTTCTTTTCACCTATTTTCGTTTCATTTTATTCTTTATATTTCGTTTTATTTTAGACACGACAACAAAAGACTCTTTAATATTCAGGACAATTACTGGCGATGATAGATGACGTACTCAAGGTTTTCAGGAAACTGGATAGTAAGGACCTTCGAATTCTGACCGGTATCGAGATCGGGATGAAAAATTTTGAATGGGTTCCTCTGGAAGAGATCCGCAAATATACCAAAATGAATTTCGATCAACTTGAGTACAGGCTTCTCAGGCTTTTTAAGTCCAATATGGTAGTGGGGACAAAAACTCCTTATGAAGGCTATCAGATCTATTTTGACGGCTACGATGCACTTGCACTTAACACATTCGTCAAAAGGGAAAGTGTCAGTGCCATAGGTGAAGAGATCGGTGTGGGCAAGGAATCAGTTGTCCATGAAGCCATCAGGGAACCCGAGCTTGCTATTGCAGATCCTATTCCTGTTATTATCAAGTTCCACAGGGAAGGCAGGACAAGCTTCAAGCGTGTAAAGAGGGTCCGTGACCACCTTGTTGACAGGGAGCATTTTTCCTGGATATATGCAGCACGTCTGGCTGCCAAAAGGGAATATGATATCCTTCAGGAATTATACGGCAAGGTTTCCATACCCAAACCCCTTGATTACAACAGGCATGCCATCGTCATGGCTCCTGCGAAGGGGAGTATCCTTGTAAAGACCAAACTTCTGGAACCGGTATGGGTCCTCGATGAGATCCTTTCACAGATCAAGGTCGTTTACTCTCTTGGGATCATACACTCAGACCTCAGTGAATACAACATCTTCGTCAGTGATGAAGGTGTGGAGTTCATAGACTGGCCACAATATGTTACAGTGGACCATCCACATGCAGATGAGCTGCTTGAGAGGGATGTGTTCAATGTGCTGACACATTTCAGGCGGAAATATAATCTGGAAAAGGACATGGGCGAGGTTCTCAGCTTTATAAAAGAAGACTGAACAGTATGCTATAGTTATATGCTATAGCTACCAAATTTTAATTATATGGTTATTGATAGCGGGGTAATATTCGGCATCGACATAGCAAAAGGCTCCTCCCGGGCAAAGGAGCTGCCAAGGTACGCGGTCGCTGTGCTGAAAGAGGGGGAAATAACCCATCATAAAATGGTGCGTCTTCCACGCATCCTGAAGATGGTCCGTGAAGAGCATCCTGAATACATTGCAGTGGATAACATTTTCGAGCTCGCACCGGGAAAGAAGGAGCTTGTGCGATTCCTGGAGAAGCTTCCTCAAGGGGTCCGGCTTGTACAGGTCACAGGCGGTCTGCACAAGAAATCCCTGTTGCATCTTGCAAAGGAGAATGGATTGTCCTTCAACCAGTTCGATCCCAATGAAGAGGCGGAGACCTGTGCACGTTTAGCAAGTATGGGAATTGGTTCTGAAGTCTCCCTTTTTGAGGATATCACGAAGATCAAGGTGAGTCGTGCACGTTCCCTAGGGCGTGGAGGCTGGAGCCAGAACAGGTATCGTCGAAAGGTCCACGGTGCTGTGAGAGAAAGAAGCCGGGAGGTCGAAGCGATACTTAAAAAAGCCTCAAAAGAGCGTGGATACACGTATGATACCAGGATCTCAAAGGGATTCGGGGGCTATGTGCGTGCGGAGTTCACAGTATTTGCCAGGAGGGATCAGGTACCGGTTGGTTCCGGTTCCACAGCGGATGCCCAGATCCGTGTGAGCAGTGTGGTTCGTGACAAGATCCAGTATACTCCTTTGAAGAAGCTTAAGCGTCGTCCTACCATAGTGGGCATTGATCCCGGTACCACGGTGGGGATTGCTATACTATCTTTCGATGGTGAACTTCAGCTTTTGAAAAGTATTCGTGGGATCTCCCACGATGAAGTTGTCAAGCTTATAGCTGAATATGGTAAGCCTGCGGTCGTAGCTACGGATGTCACCCCGACACCGGGTGCTGTGGAGAAGATCAGGCGCAGTTTCAATGCTGTGATAAATACGCCTTCTACGGAAATATCCTCTGAGGAGAAGATCGCTCTTGGAAGGCCCTATGGTTATTCCAATGACCATGAGCGTGATTCCCTCGCAGCGGCCCTTTATGCTTACCGCAATTACAAGAACATGTTTTCGCGTGTTGAGAAGAAAGCACCTCCTCACCTGGATCTGGACCAGATAAAGCTGTATGTTATACAGGGCGCATCCATTGGCGAAGCCATAGAAAAGGTCTCTGGAGTACCGGTTCCAGCGAAGAAACCTGTTGGACCACCAAAGGTCATTGATGAAGATGCTGAAGAAAGGGAGAGGAAGGTTTCAGAGAAGCTTAAGCTAAAGGATAGCCAGATCAGCAATCTCAAAGATTATGTGCGTGAGCTCAAGAAGGACCTGAAATCAAAGGATAAGCGTATCTCAAAACTTGAACTCAAATTGGAGAAGATGAGGGAAGCCAACCATTTAGAGATCCGCAGGGACAAGGAGATCGAGATACGGGACCATAAGATCTCAGCCCTGAAAAAGGACTTGCGAAGGTCTAAGAAGTCATTAAAGAGGGCTCATAATGACATCAGGAAATTGAAGCAGATAAGGAAGATGGAGATCAAGGGTGAGGGAATCCCTGTAAAGATCCTTCCTACTTTTACTCGTGAGGCCATCCTGGAAACAAAGGATCGTCTTGGTATCAAGAAAGGGGATGTCATCTTCCTGGAGGATGCAAGCGGTGGCAGTACGGTGACAGCTTCGATGGTGGTTGAATTGGGAGTACGTGCAGTGATAACTTCCTCAAGTGTGACCTATGCTGCAGAAGATGTGTTCTTCAGGGCAAATCTGCCTCTGCTGAAAAATGTCAGGATACAGAGAGTTGACGATCTTGCAGTGGTCGATCCGGAACTTCTTCAGAAAGCTCTGGATGAGTGGGAGAAGCAGGCTGAGATAAAGCGTCAGGAAGAAAAAGAGAAGAAACTGAAGCACCTTGTAGATGAATACAGAAGTGAGAGGCGCAGGGGTCTTGCCTGAGTAGCGTAATCCTTATCTCTAACACTTCTCAATAAATTATTATTTCCTGTCAAAGAACAGGTTCTTGCCCTTGATACTGAGGGGCATCCCGCATACGACGTCAGCGTCCAGAAGTCCGGCTGCCAGTGCGCCTGCGCCCACTGAGTACATCACTCGGTTGTCCACACAGAGGTCCTTTGCTTTTGCAGCAGCGCTTCCCAGTGCAATGCCCATGTCGATATATTTGAAAGAACAGTTAGGTCCGGTAAAATCAACATTTACTTTTGATTGCTCGAGCATGTTCTTGCAGCTTTCAAAGCCACAGGCTCCGCAGTTGAGCCCTACGACACCTTCGGTCTTGAAGCCAATAAGTATGACTGCATCTGCATTGCGGACGTTCTGTGCGTCACGTTTGAAGAAAGCAAAACCTTCGCCTTTCTTTTCTGCCATCTCTTCCATGGAAGAGGCAAGTACCTCAATATCGTTCGCTTCCAGCAATGCTGTCACGATATCATCTTTCCCTTTGGCTTTAGGAGCTGTCCTTGCTGCAACAAGTATCGACTTTGCAAGCATATCAATAGTTTCGGATTCAGGATTCAGTTTCATGAACATCTTTATGTTATTTTCAGACTTAATATTTCTGCATAACAGGAACAAGCATCTATTTGTATTATCGTCCTAATTAAAGTTCAGGATGACATTATCTGCACTTATCCTTGCAGGCGGACGCGGCAGGCGTCTCGGGAATATGGAAAAGGCCCTGATGAACTGTGATGGAAGATCTTTACTGGAGCGTACCATCAACATACTTGATGATATCGTTGATGAGGTTCTGGTCTCTGTCAGGGATGAAGAGCAGGAAAAAGAGTTTGAAGCGTATGCCTGTGGCAAGCAAATGGTCCGGGACAGCTATTCTGACATCGGTCCCCTCGCAGGAATTCTCGAGGGTTTCAGGGCAGCAAAAGGAGAGTATATCTTTGTGACTGCCTGTGACATGCCTTTCATTGATCCTAAGGTTGTAGAGTTCATGTTCCGCTGTGCAGAAGACCATGATGCGGCAGTGCCGCTTCGTTCGGACGGATCAATGGAGCCATTGTGCGGTGTCTATCGTGTTGAACCGATGCTGCCTTTGATAGAGATGTCGATAGCTTCAGGCAAGAGGTTCATACTTGCTCCTGTGTTTGAACTGGACGATGTTGTGGGCGTTGAAATGGAGAATATCCGTGAGATCGATCCTGAGTTAAAAACTTTTATTAATATCAACACGTTTGATGATATGGATGAACTGGACATCTGCCAGGACGGTTGAAGCCAAAATGTGCTGACATTCTGCATTTCTCTTTATTATCTCTAAACCTGGCAGAAATAAGTTATTTTTGATGTTTCTTTTTGATGCTGATTTTTTCAATCTCGATGCAATATCTATTTATATAATCACTCCTCATCATTATTATGGGGATGTTAATACATCCCATAAATGCAGGCAATTAAGCTTGATACAAGAGGGGAACAATTTGAGAGATTCAGAATCAGCACGACAGGAAGAAGAGTCCGGGCAGATGATGTACGAAGAAGAATATGACGGCTTCTATTCAAGTTCAGGGCAGGCGTTTATCAGGATACCGATGAAATAATTGGACTTCCAATATTTCACCATATATGGTCGGTTAATTGGTCAATAGATCGATCAATTTGGTAATCTGTAGTAAGCAGTTTGTTCAGCAAAAGGAATTTTCTTTTTTAAAATCTTCTTTTTGCTTTTCACTATTTTATTTTGATCAGCTCACTATCATTTCATTTCAGGTTTCAATTATATTGTTCCAACTTAATTCTATCTGGTCATTTGTTTTCGACTCATCTCTTTCATCTGCAAAATGTTATCAACTTTGAGCACCAAAAATATATTAAAAATTTAAAAGTGATCCCTATGACCGATATTATCTGTTCCCAGCAGCGTGTTGAAGAATGCGTTATCAAAGAAGAGCCATATTACGTTCCTGTGGGAAATGAGGTAGAGGTGTTCAGGGTTGCTTATGAGAACAAGCTGCCTGTGAGCCTTAAAGGACCAACAGGTTGCGGGAAAACACGTTTTATCGAATACATGGCCTACCATCTGGGAAGGCCCCTTATTACCATCTCGTGCCACGAGGATCTCACAGCTAACGATCTCATTGGAAGGTTCCTCATAAAAGGCGAAAGCACCGAATGGAACGACGGTCCCCTTACCGCTGCCCTGAAAAGCGGTGCCATCTGCTACCTTGACGAGTTCGTTGAGGCAAGGATGGATACAAGGGTAGTGATCCACCCACTGACGGATGACAGGCGGATCATGCCCATTGAGAAGCTTGGTATCGTACTTCAGGCGCCACCCGAGTTCATGCTGGCGATCTCCTACAATCCGGGCTACCAGAGCGTGCTGAAGGACCTGAAGCAGAGTACAAGGCAGAGATTCGTTTCCATTGATTTTGACTACCCGCCGGCAGAACTTGAGGCCACCATCGTTGCCCATGAGAGCGGTGTGGATGAGGATACTGCCCGGACCCTTGTGGATATCGGACATCGCATACGCAATTTCAAGCAGCATGGCCTTGAGGAAGGGGTAAGCACACGTTTGCTCATATATGCAGGCATGCTGATCAATTCAGGCATAGAACCTCGTGAAGCATGCAGGGTTGCCATGATAAAACCGATCACTGATGACAATGATCTACAGAAAAGCATCGATGAGATCATATCAGCTATCATGGAGTGAAGAAATTGTCGCAGGATGAAGAGAAATCCTCTCATCTTAAGGCTATAATTGAGAGCCTGGACTCAGCAGCCCTGCTGGATGGTCTTTCCTCTGCAGAGGTTTCAGATATTTCTGATGGATTTGAAAAACTTCCTGTGGAAATCCTTTCATCTTTCATTAAAGACCCATCCTTGATTGAAGAATGGATGGAAATGACAGGCGAAATCAGGTACCTGAACCTTAGTGCCGGGAAGACATTTCTTGGAAGTATCGGAGCTCTCTATCCTTTGCTGGATAAAGATTTGCTGGATATCTGGTATCCGATGGTAAAAGATGTGGCCGGGAGAAAATGGAGGATTGCTGTTGAGTTTATCGAACAGACAGCAGATGTATTTTCTGTTCTGCCGGAACACCAGCGAAAGATCATTTTGTTAAGATCAAAGATATTTTCAGATATAGATCTTCATCTCTTTCTCACGTTCTTCTCAAGCGCACCTCTTGTGGTGGCCGCAATCAACAAAAGCGAGTTTGACGGGTGGGTGAACATTGGAAAGGAGCTTGCCGATGAGGATGTTGAAGTGGGGAATTTGTTCCTGAAACGAACGCCAAAGTTCATTGGCAGGATCGATATTTCAGAACTTGAAGAGTACATGGAAAAGGGCAAAGACCTCTTTTCACACGAGGAACATGAGTCTACAATCACTTTCTATGATTCTGTTCTCAGGGGCCTTGAAAAGGATCTCCGAAGGTATGACCGGGAAGAGACAGTACATCTGATCGATATTGGCGTGCAGCTTACTCAAATCTGCTGGAGATGTGTTGAGAGCTTCTTTGAGAATGCTCCTGAGGCGCTTACTCATCTGGAAGATGAGGAGTTCGAAGAGTGGATCTCTGTTGGGATGAGCATTTCAAGAAGCTCTACATTCTACGGTTCGAACTATTTCCACAGTTCTCTTTCTGTATTGAAGAACATGGGCCGGAAATACTATCCTCTAATATTTGCAAATGCCAATCTCCTGACGGAAAAGAATAGTATGCTTGCAGGAATCTATTTCTCTATCCTGTCGGATGTACTGCTTAACATACACCCAAAGGAGATCGGGAAATGGGTACGTATAGGCATTGAGGTTTTCAGAAATGACAGCGAAAGCGCATTCAATTTTTTCAGGAATTCCCCTTCCCTTTTAAAAGATCTCGATGTAACAGAACTTGATGAATGGGCAGAAAACGGCCTCTCAATTCTCGGATCAGACAAAAGTGGGGGTAGGTCTTACTTCTCCCTGAGGTCAAAGAGTGCGACGGAGTTTGTTGAAAAACTGATGAGTGGTGTTGCTCTCAAGCGTGTGTCAAAGGTTCTTAAGTATTACTCAGTAGGTATAGCGGGAGTTAATTTCACTATACGCTCAAAGAGCTTCCTTCCCGGTGATTTCAGCAGGTATCCCAATCCTATAGTGTCAGGCAGGACGATCTATCTGGAACCCACTGTAAAGGGATATGGTGATTTCGAGGAGAACTTCACGATCTACAAATTGAGTGTGATGCATGAAGTGGGCCACATCCAGTTCGGAACTTCGGCTTTTGAGCCGGATTCCATCCTGCCAATACTGGAAAAAAGAAACATCCGACTTCCTGAAATTTCCAATATGTCTGAGGGCGCAGAGGTGTCGTCCTCCCCAGAAGATCCCACTTTTGAAGTTCCGGGAATTGCCTCCATTATCGGAAAACTTCCTGCACCGTTCATTGCGGCTGACATAATGGGAATTATAGAAGATGCAAGAGTAGAATACATGACAACATCATTCTACAGGGGATTGCGCCGGGAATTTGAGAAGGTGAGATTGCAGATGTCACAAAAAAGACCTGCACCTGCCTCTGATATTGGCAGTTTCATGGAAGCTCTTCTGTTTTCTTCTGCAGGTATTGAGCTTTCTTTCGACATAGGAAATGATCTGAAGGGTCTCGTTGAACAGGCTCAAGAAGATCTTCAGAATGAAGTTTTCAGGCCGGGGTCATCCACACTTGATTCACTTGAGGCAGCTTTTGATATCTATGACATGCTTGTCGATCATTTAGGTCCTATGGAATTGCTGGAATATGAACCGATCAGGAATTTTGAATATCGTGGGATGGGTGTTGGTTATGTTAATGTCACCCGGACTGCTGATGAGGAGTTCACAGAACAGGTTCTGGAATCATTTATCCCTCTGGCCGTCCTGCCGGATGACGAGGAGCTCATGGAGGACAGGCAGGGCAAAGGTCCGGAGTATGCAAATTCGAAGAACTGGGAAGTACTTGGCAGCTATAGTTACGATGAATGGGATTCCCGGATGCAGGATTACAAGAACGATTGGTGTACTGTCTATGAAGTATCTCCTTCAGGTACTGACAATGAGTTCTACCTCGACTCCAGGGAACATTATGCACGTGAGATCACCCAGATAAATCGCATCTTCAAAATGATGAAACCTGAGTCCTTCCGCAAATTAAGAAGGCAGCTGGATGGGGATGATTATGACCTCGACGCTTTGATCGAGGCTTTTGCTGACAGGAAGTGCGGTATCAATCCTACGGACAGGCTATACATAAGAAGGGACAAGCGTGAGAGGGATGTTGCAACCCTTTTCCTTCTGGATATGAGTGCATCAACGAAAAAGAAGCTGGATAATGGCCGTCGGATACTTGATGTGGAAAAGGACTCCCTTATTATTATGACACAGGCACTTGAGAGCATAGGCGATAAGTACGCAATAGCAGCTTTTTCCGGTAATACAAGGTCAGATGTCGAGTTCTACACAATAAAGGAGTTCAATGAGACCTTCTCAGAAGAAGCGGAATGCAAGATAAGTGCTCTTGAACCTGCACTGAACACGAGACTTGGTGCTGCTATAAGACATTCTATCTACAAGCTCAAAGGCATTGATGCAAAGGTAAAATTGCTTGTACTGCTTTCAGATGGCGATCCTTATGACCTTGGTTTTGCCGATGGCAAATACGAAGGTCAGCATGCTTTCGAGGACACAAGGGTTGCAATACAGGAAGGCAATGCTCTTGGAATGCACTTCTTTTGCATAACGGTTGACAGTGAGGCTGGTGAATATCTGGATTCCATCTTCTCAGATGTGGGTTATACAATAATTGATAATGCAGCCACACTTCCGGAAAGGCTTCCTATGCTTTACAACAGAATTACAAGTTGATGTGATAAAAATAATTGATAGTTATTTTCTAAAAAGAAAGTGAAATTGCAGCATTTTAAGCTACAATTCATTGGTGAGAACCTGTGGAAAGTTAGATCGTAATTTCTTCACCGTTGGCCGGCGCATATCCTTCCACACCGATCTCTTCAGTGACCCACTCAGCAAATTCCTCAGCGTTCTCTCCGTGCATTGTGAAGACCCTTTCTCCACCTTTGTCACAGAAATCCTTTACAAGCTGCTTGAGCTCGCGGTCACCGCAGTGGCCTGAAAAATCATACTGTTCGACCTTCATGCGGACTTGCTGGATAACTCCATCGTTGTCAATGATGCCGGTGTCCAGAAGCATCCTTCCGTTGGTGTCCTCTACCTGGTATCCTGTAAGCATGATCTTGGAATTCGGATCCTTGTATAGCTGGTTGAGGTAGTAAAGTACGGGTCCGCCATTGAGCATTCCGGCAGTTGTTACTATCACTGAACCGTGGAGTGAAACACTTTGCCTTTTCCTGCCCCTGACGAATATTGCCTTATCGAATGCATGTTTCAGGTGTGTGGGGTTCTTCAGGTAATCGGGATGTTTCATCAGGAGCTTGTAGATTCCTACTCCCATTCCGTCCACATAGCAGGGAATTCCATAGTCACTCAGGAGCATGAGTATTTCCTGTGTTCTTCCGATGCCAAAAGCAGGGATAAGGACATTTCCTCCCATGTCCAGCGTATCCTTCAGGGAGTCGATGAATTCTCTCTCGGTCTCCTTCCTGGAAGGATGGTCTTCATTGAAGTATGTGCTTTCTGTTATGAGGGCAGTTGCCTTTGGAAGTTCTTCTGCTGTGGGAACAAGCCTTGTATCGAGGGTATTGATATCACCTGTATAGACTATGCTCTTCCCTTCCTTTTCAAGATATACTGCTGAAGAGCCGGGAATGTGACCTGCATTATAGAACTGGGCGGTGTACCCGTGGGTATGGAATTCCACACCATAATCTATCATTTTAGTGCACAGTGTCATCTGCTGGAGTTCCCAGCCGGTGTATGGTGCGGACCTACCTTCCCTTTCTGCTATTGAAAGGGTGTCCTTTGCCAGTACATGTGCAAGATCCGCAGTTGGTGGTGTCATAAAAATATCTGGTTTCATGTCCATGAGGTTTGCAACAGCACCACAGTGGTCCAGATGGCCGTGTGAAACAAAAACAGCTTTAGGACGGACATCGTTTATTGGGTAGAGTGTATTTTCCCCCGGCTTGATCCCGTAATCGACCAGTATCTCGTCATTCACAGTAACTGCAGAACGTCCGACTTCCTTACAACCGCCTTTGAATCCCAGTTTCATCTTATCACTTCTTTTGTTTGTTTATGCAATTGCTTCCTGCCATTTCATGATCTTTCCCACGGATATTCCCGTGCTCTTTGAAAGTTCCCTGGCATTGACCTCTTCAAGTTCATCCACAGTTGAAACGCCTGCATCCTCCAGCTTTTTAGCTGTAACTTTCCCGATGCCGGGAACATCCGTGATCTTCTCGGGTTTCGGGCTTTCAGGCTGCTTGCGCTTCTCTTCTTCCTGTGTCTTCTTCCATTCGATGAAATTACATTGAGGGCAACCAAGATCCCATGGTCGCTTACCTGGATTTATGATCTTGATGTGGTTGATACCATGCTCCTCACAGACTTTATCGGTCACAATGACCTGTCCGCTCTTTGGAAGTGGCAATGAGAAATTACAGTCAGGGTAACCGTCACAACCGATGAACCTCGAACCTCGTTTTGAACGCCTGACCATAAGCTTTGAGCCACACTCCTTGCAGATACCGATGACCTTGTCCTCGCGAAGGCCTGCACGCAAAGATTCTGATATTTTTTCCGTATTCTCCTCGAATTCGGCAAATACATCATGTAGCATCTTCCTTGATTCGGTAAGGACATTCTCTTCCTGTATCTCGCCTTCAGCAATACTGTCCATGTCCTCTTCCAGCTTGCTCGTCATGTCATGTTTTGTAATGGTAGGGGCATATTTCTCGAGCGCCTCTACCACTGCAAAAGCCGTTTTTGTAGGCTGGAGCGGGTTACCGTGGACGTATGCCCTTGAATAGAGCTTGCTGATGATATCGTGACGTGTTGCCTTTGTTCCAAGTCCCAGCTCTTCCATGAGCTTGATAAGTCTTCCCTGTCCGTATCTTCCAGGTGGCTGTGTCTCCTTGTCCAGCATTTCCTTGCCCTTTATGCTGAGCACATCACCTTCTTCAAGTGCAGGTAGAAGCCTGTCCTGTGGAGCATTGTATGGGTAGTACCATCTCCATCCGGCATGAAGCAGTCTTGCACCGTTAGCCTTGAACTCCTCACCTTCGATGTCGAACCTGACCTTCAGGGTCTCCCACTCTGCTTCTTCAGCAAAGGTAGCAAAGAACCTTCTGACCACCAGTTCGTAGAGCTTCCATTCCTGGTCGTTGAGCTCGCTCTTCTTTGCAAGGGATGCAGGATAGATAGGAGGGTGGTCGGTGGTCTCTTTCTTACCACGGGTCGGTACGAGCTTGTCCTTTGCGAGCAGTTTTTCAGCATATTCCTTGAAAGTGCCTTTCTTGAATACCTCGATCTGTGCTCGCAGGTCAATGGATTCCGGATAAACTGTGTTGTCAGTTCTCGGATATGAAATGAAACCGCTTGTATAGAGCGATTCTGCGATCCTCATGGCATTAGCGGCACTATAACCGATAGAACTTGCAGCTCCGATGAATTCGGTGGTGTTGAACGGCGTAGGTGGCTTGTCCTTCTTCTTCGACCTGACAACTGAGGAAACAGTTGCATTGTCACCTATGATGTCCATTACCTTTTCAGCCTCTCCCCTGTCCCAGAACTTCTGGGTCTTGTGCTGGATATTGAAGAGCTCTCCACTCTTGTCCCTGAGGGTTGCATAGATCTCCCAGTATGGTTTCGGGACAAAGGCCTGCCTTTCCTTTTCCTTGTCAACGATCAGTGCAAGTGTTGGTGACTGAACCCTTCCTACGGAGAGGAAAAGCTTGCCCAGCCTGCCTGCTGAAATTGAAAGGTATCTTGTGAGCGATGCACCCCACACCAGGTCAATGACCTGTCTGGAATGACCTGCATCAGCAAGATTGAAGTCAATGGCTGCAGGATTTGCAAATGCATCATCGATCTCCTTCTTTGTGATCGCACTGTAGAACACACGGTCAAAGTCAACTTCCGGATTCACTTTCTTGATGATCTCCAGTGCTTCGACACCAATAAGCTCTCCTTCCCTGTCGTAGTCAGTAGCAATGGTTACGTGAGTTGCTTCCTTTCCCAGTTTTTTAAGGGCATTCACGATCTTTACGTGGGTAGGTGTGGTAATGACATCTGCATCGATGAGCTCCTTTGACTCTACTTTCTGCCAGTTGTTGTATGCTTTAGGGAAGTCCAGCTGTACAATGTGTCCGCTAAGACCCATAACAACTGTCCTGTCCTCGTCCTTGAACTCATAGGTGTCCATTCCGCTGACACGGACCTGCTTTGGTTTCTTAGGTGCAAGGATGGCTGCTATCCTTTTGGCTGCAATGTGCTTTTCTGCTATGATAAGATGCATCGAAAACTCCGATATGATCAATTTGTAAATATATGGAACGTCATGACGTTGCCGGTGAATTTATAATAGGTATGCAGATGTTGAAAAATCTTTATATAATAAAAAGTTTTGTATCACACTAATATATTACTATGCTATACCAGTGTTATAATTTCATATCATTCTTTTTGTCTTCCTTTTTACCGCTTAACTCTATCCTGTTTCGAAGTTCATTGATACTCAGGGTTGGTGCCACTTTTTTCGGGCACACTGCAACACATTTGTATACAGTATCACAACCCCATACCCCGGAATTCGAATTAACTATGTCTAGACGCTGTTCTCTGTGTCCGTCATCTTCCCTGGGGTCAAGGTCAAAACGCCATGCTTTTGCAAGGGCTGCCGGTCCGTAGTATTTTTTATCCCTTGCTGCAACAGGACATGATCCGTGACATATCGCACAGAGGATGCAGTTCGTATATTGCTCAAGCCTTACCTGCATCTCCTGGTCTACAATGTTCTCCTTTTCAGGAACATCCTCTCTTAGCTCAAGCCAGGGTCTTACACTGTCAAGAAGGGAATAGAACGCTTCCATATCCACAACAAGGTCTCGTATGACTTCCAGGTTTGGAAGAGGTTCGATCAGTATCTCATCATTGCCCTCTTCGTTCATCTTGTTCGCGATCAGTACTTCCGGGTTACCTTCGTTGGTCGGTTCTTTTCTCAGATCAGATATCTGCGTCCTGCAGGCAAGTCTTGGGACCCTGTTGATAAGCATTCCGCAGCTCCCACAGACAGCACCCCTGCAGGAGTATCGGAAGGTCAGGCTTCCGTCCAGCTTTTCCTGGACATAGAACAATGCTTCCAGCACGGTCATACCGGGTCTGTCTTCGACCTCAAACACCTCGTACCAGACCTTTTCCCCATCCTGTCTCCTGATCTTCAGTTTCATCATCAGTACGTCCTCCTCTGTGGCTGGAATGTCGTTATGTTTACATCTTTGTATTCCAGTCTGGGTCCTTCCGGTGTAAGATAGGCGAGTGTATGCTTCAGCCAGTTCCCGTCGTCTCTTTCAAGGAAATCCGTCCTGTAATGGGCACCCCTGCTCTCCTCACGTACAAGTGCCCCTAATGCGATCGAATGTGCCAGGTCCAGCATGCCCTTAAGTTCGATAGCATTGAGCAGTTCAAGGTTGAATTCCTTTGCAGTTGTCTTTACCTTCAGGGACTTTGCTTTTTCTTCCAGTTTTTTGATGTCTTCGATTGCCTTCTGAAGCTTCTTCTTTTCCCTGAAAACACCAACATTCTCCTGCATGGTCTTCTTTAATTCCTCACTGATGCCGGAGTAGCTTTCACCATCGCTTCCCATCATATCCGAAATGGCAGTTCTTTCATTGTTAAGGGCCTTCTCCAGAGGATCATCATCTGCTTCTTCCAGTGATGCAACATAGCCTGCTGCATGAACTCCTGCCCTTCTTCCAAAGACCACGGTGTCAAGAAGGGAATTTCCTCCCAGTCGGTTTGCACCATGAACACTTATACAGGCACATTCGCCAACTGCATAGAGACCGTTTGCAGGGGTTGCACCGTCCTTGTTAGAACTGATTCCCCCCATGGAGTAATGCTGTCCTGGCTGTACTGGAATAGGTTCCTCAACGGGATCGATGCCTGCAAAATCGATGGAGATCTGTCTTATGCCTCCCAGCCTTTCTTCAATAAGATCTTTCCCGAGGTGTGTGATGTCCAGATGGACATATCCTCCGGGAAAACCTCTTCCCTCATCGATCTCCTGTTGTATGGACCTTGCAACGATATCTCTTGGAGCAAGTTCCATCGAAGAGGCTGCATAATCTTTCATGAACCTTTCATGGTCCTCGTTGTAGAGGTAACCGCCTTCACCCCTTGCACCCTCGGTGATTAATATATTGGTTCCCCAGAGCGTTGTGGGATGAAACTGCACGAACTCCATGTCCTGCAATGGCACTCCTGCGCGGTAGGCAAGGCTTATTCCAAATCCCTTGTTGATGATAGCATTGGTAGACTTCTCGTAGATACGTCCGTAGCCACCTGTGGCAAGGACCGTTGCCTTTGTTTTGAAGACTTCCAGTTCGGAGTCCAGCAGGTTCATGGCCACAAAGCCCAGACACCTTTTGTCCTCGATTACAAGTCTTGTCACAAGCCATTCTCTGTATACCTTGATACCTGCACGCAGTACTCTTTCATGAAGAGTATGGAGAAGGTTGTGTCCGGTCCTGTCCCCTGCATAGCAGGTCCTCGGAAAACCCGCACCTCCAAAGGGGCGCTGTGCGATAGTACCGTCATCCTTCCTTGAGAAATTGGTACCCCAATGTTCCATTTCAAGGACCCTGTCTGGGGCTTCCCTGCAAAGAATCTCCACCGTATCCTGGTCTGCAAGGTAGTCGCTTCCCTTTACGGTATCGAATGCATGGGATTCCCAGCTGTCGTCTGATCCCAGGGATGCGTTGATCCCTCCCTGTGCGGCTCCGGAATGGCTGCGTATGGGAGGTACCTTGGAGATGATAGCAACATCAACTCCCTTTTCGTAAAGTTCGATAGCACATCGCAGACCTGAAAGCCCGCCTCCTATCACTACTACATCGTGTGTTATCATTTTTTCACTCCCGTCATACTGAGAGGATCAAGAAGCTCTTCTGCTTCCTTTTCATCCATTATGTCCATCTCCTTTACGATCTCGATTATGCTCCTGTTCTTCCGGTGTGCAGTGTATGCGATCTCTGCTGCTTTCTCATAACCTATGCTTGTTGCAAGTATAGTGACAAGAGCAAGACTCTGCTTTGATAGTTCCTCACATTTTTCCCTGTTAGCGGTGATTCCCCTAAGGCACTTTTCCGTAAACGATATGGATGCACCAGTGAGTATTTCTATTGAGCTGAGAAGATCATATGCAAGAACAGGGGTGAATACGTTAAGCTCGAACTGTCCACCCTGTGCCGCCATGGTTATTGCCGTATCGTTCCCGATGATCTGGAAGCATGCCATGTTAAGCATCTCGGCCATTACCGGGTTCACTTTTCCGGGCATGATGGACGAACCGGGTTGTACTGCCGGGAGGTTTATCTCCCCGATACCTGTTCGCGGACCGCTTGAAAGAAGACGCAGGTCATTTGCTATCTTGATGAGGCTAACTGCAATACCTCGCATTGCAGCCGATGCTCCGAGGATCGCTTCTGCGGACTGGGTGGCCTCAAAAGGATTATGGGCAAGCCTGAAATCCTGCCCGGTGATCACTTCCATCTCTTTTATTGCGATCTGACTGAAATCTTCCGGCGTGTTAAGTCCGGTACCGACGGCAGTACCACCCATGTTCAGTTCCTATAGGCCATCAAGAGAAACCTCGAGCCTTTTTATTCCAAGCTCTAACATTTGTGCATATCCGGAGAATTCCTGGCCGAGCGTTACGGGTACTGCATCCTGCAGATGTGTTCTTCCGGGCTTGACAATGTCCATGAACTCAGATGATTTCTCGGCAAGAACGATCAGCATTTCCGCAAGTGCGGGCATGAGCTCTGCATTGATGGTTTCCACAGCTGCAATGTGGATAGCAGTGTGTGTGGTATCATTCGAGGACTGTGACATGTTCACATGGTCGTTCGGGTGAACGATGTCGTAATGTCCCTTTTCAAAACCAAGGATCACAAGTGCCCTGTTGGCAATGACCTCATTCGCGTTCATGTTCTGCGAGGTCCCTGCGCCTGACTGGAATGCGTCCAGCACGAACTGGTCATCGAACTTACCTTCCCTCACTTCGGATGCGGCCCGGATGATGGCATTCCCTTTTGTGCTGTCAAGCTTTCCAGCTTCCATATTGGCATGTGCGGATGCCATCTTTATTGCAGCCTGTGCTTTTATGAATGAAGGTGGAAGCCTCTGGTTGCTGACCTTGAAATTTTCAACTGCTCTTGCTGTCTGAGGACCATAATATGCATCCTCAGGTACTTCCACTTCCCCAAGTGTATCTTTCTCTAAACGGATATAACCCCCCCGTTTGCTTGCTTTCTATTATTTGCTGTTTACATTATGTATCAGACATGTTCTATCTGCGTATGATCTGAAATTTCAGAATTCGTAGTGCAAAGATCGTTGATGCTTAATTTGTGGACATCATCATTTCCTGTTAGCCTTGCGAAGTTCTCCAGCTCCTGCGTGGACACTCTCAGGAAGTTCTCCAGCTTCTTTGCAGAAATATCGATCTTCAGTCTGGCACGAAGCTCAGGGTCCTGTGTTGTGACTCCTACCGGACATTTTCCAGTATCACATTGCCTGTATTGCTGGCATGCACATGCCATGAGTGCCGCTGTACCTATGGCAATAGCATCTGCGCCAAGTGCCAGTGCTTTTGCAAAATCGGAAGAAACCCTCAGGCCACCGGTGATGATAAGAGAAATATCTTTAATGCCTTTCTCATCAAGGAATTTCCTCGCACGGTAGAGTGCAAATATGGTCGGGATGGATGTTGAGTTCTTGACGAACTTCAGTGCAGCAGCAGTTGCTCCGGGTCTGCCATCGATTGTTATGAAATCGGGCTTTGCATAGACAGCAACCTCCATGTCAGCTTCGATATTGCCTGCTGCCATCTTGATGCCGATGGGCTTTCCTCCTGAGGTTTCCCTAAGCCATTTGACCTTTGCCTTCAGATCATCCTTGTCCCTGATATCATCAAAATGAGCCGGACTCACGATGTCAGTGCCTTCGGGGAAGCCTCTGATCTCTGCCAGCTCGTTTGTGACCTTCTCTGCAGGCAGGTGTCCTCCCATGCCGGGTTTGGCTGACTGGCCGATCTTGATCTCGATGGCATCCACTTTCTTCAGGTTATCTTCGGTAACGCTGTACCTGTTCGGCACGTACTCAAAAATGTATTTGTGAGCTTTCTCCATGCTCTCTTTAAGTATTCCGCCTTCACCTGAGCACATTGCGGTCTTAACGGCAGCACTTCCCATTGCAAGGGATTGTTTCACTTCCTTTGACAAAGCCCCGTAGGACATATGGGTAATGAAAACAGGAGTTTCAATGACAAGAGGCACTTTTGCTTTTGGTCCGATGGTAGTTGTAGTATTGACAGGTTCATCTTCGTTGAGGGGGATCTTTGCAAGCTGTGCTCCTTTGATGAGGATATCGTCCCAGGAAAGTACATCCCGGGTAGTTCTCATCGGCTCGAGGACGGATTCGCCGGTAATTGAGATCCTATGGATGTCGTCCATATAGGATTCGATAGTGTCTGAAGTCCTTTTCCACTCTCCCAGGTAACCGCTGATATCTACTTTCCCATACTCTGAAACGGTGATCTTGCTCTTTGTTCCACATTTCGGGCAGGTCACGACCTCTTCCCTGGAAATTTCCTCTACCTCTTCTTTTTCAACAGGCTTCTGATGGCTTTTGTCTGCACCACATATCGGGCATCGCCAGTCATCAGGAAAGTCGTCCGGCTTTGCACCGGGTTTAACTCCGGTGTTCGAGTCTCCTCTGGAATCATCATATTCAAAAGCACCACATACGTCACATCGGTATTCGGTCATCCCGAAAAACGCCCCCTGCTATAATTAGAAAATTAAAAGAAAAAAGTGATCAGACTGGCATCAGGTGGCTTTTATCTGCACCGCAGATAGGACATTTCCAGTCATCCGGGAAATCTTCCGGTTTTGTTCCCGGTGCGATGCCCATTTCAGCGTTTCCTTCCTCGTCGTCGTACTCAAAGACGTTGCATACGTTACATTTGTATCCTGTCATTTTAGTTCCCACTCCTTTTGTTAACTTTTATTTAAATGAAAAGTGTTATCTTCGCATCTCTTGCCTCATTGACATAGGTGCCCACTGCGCCGTACTCATCGATCCATTCGGTACGTAGCTCGTCGGCCTTAACTCCCATGATCTCCATGGTCATCTCACAGGCGAGTATCTTTCCACCCAGTTCCTTGTAGTCGTTCATGAGCTTTTCAAGAGAAGCGACATTTGCTGCTTTCATGCGTTTCTTTATCATCCACTTTCCAAGTCCCAGCATATGCATCTTTGAAAGAGGGCCTTTTTCAAGTCCGCCTTTCTTAAGACGCTGAAGTCCCCAGAAAGTAAAATACATGGAAACATCCATTCCCATTGCAAGTGCCCCGTTCCCAACAATAAGAGCACTGTAAAGTTTATCCATATCCCCACTATGGACAATAATGACGGCTTTATCGGCAGTCTCTGCCATGTCGGTCATATTAACCTCTCAAGTTATCTGCGTATCTTTATTTTCCATTCATCGTCCTTTCCTTCAACATCAATAACCTCAAGTCCAAGTGCTTTACAGGCCATTGGTATTTCTTTTTTGGACGCTGGATGTGTTCCAAGAACAGTTACTTCATCTCCCGGAGCTGCCTTCCTCAAAGCTTTTCGGCACTCTACGAGAGGAACAGGACATGTCTCTCCTCTGGTGTCTATTTCAATTTCTGCCATACTTTTTACCTCCCCTGTAAGTCTGTTCAGGTCATAAATGTGATGTAGCACCACAAATAGGTCCCAAATAAAATATCATTATAATACTATTAAAGTATTGTTACCTTGTCAAAATCAGCCGCATTGCGATCTCGACCGCATCCTCGGGGCTTGCTGCAACCCATGTGCCCTCGATATCCCACTTTGATCCAAGTGTTACCACAGGCTTTCCCATCTTGAGTGAAAGGGCGATCTCAGAGAGTGTACCATATTCCCCGTCCACTGCGATCAGTGCATCACAGGACTGTGCAATGATGGCATTCCTGGCATGTCCCATTGCGGTGACGATAATATGATCGATATACTGGTTAGCATCCTCTTTTTGCTTGCCGGGAAGGATGCCGATCGTCTGTCCACCTGCTGCTTTGCAACCCTTTGACGCAGCTTCCATCACACCACCAAGGCCTCCGCAAATAAGGGTAGCATTTTTCTTTGCGATCCCGGTACCAACGGCTTCAGCCATTTTTGATACCTTTTCATCACATGAACCTGCACCGATAACGCCTATTTGTATCAATATACCGTCTCCTTTGTGCTTATCAGATCTACTTCACCCGATGTATTTTTCCAAATTCAGTTTGTCAGAAATATTCAGCCTGTATCCTGACAATATCCTTGCTGTCCTTTGCTTTTGAATAATCTTCAAGGGGCTCTTTATTGACCTCGAGGAACGTATGTCCCCAGTTGAACTTTGACAGGATCTCCTCCGCATGTTCCTTATTGCCAAGTATATATAGGGCTGCTGCAAATGCTTCTACAGAGTTGAGTTTGAATGGGCGGCCAAAGTTCACGGGATTGGCAGCCACGAGATAGGGTAGGGCCCGGTGCTTAAGTTGCAGTCTCAAGAGCTGCGGGAAAACTTCCTCAACGGTTTCCCAGGAGCAATCAAGAACAGTGATATTTTGCTCGTTCCTGTCTGCCGGGGACAGTGCCTGTTCTGCCATTGGGTCGAGAAGAATTGAGCCACGAGGTATCTTTTGTACTTTGTCGAAAAGCCGTGCAAGATCAAACCTTGCCATCTTTTTCCCGGTACACTTCTTCGGATCACACTGTCGGGCGTGATAGATGTGAAGATGATATTTTTTCACTTTCTGGTTATCCATGATGCATTAATAGTTGTATTTGAGGTTATACTTTTTGGAATCCTGATATTGCAAAATGTAATTATTATTTTAAGAATATCAGTCAACAACCTGTATGTACAGAATAGGCATGAATTCTGATACTGAGAAATCCCAGTATCAGATTCAAAGCGGTGGTAGTATTCGTTTTTCCTCAAAGACATTCTCAGGTTGTTTACAGTTATGTCTTTCAGTATATGCTGATAGGATATACTAATATATAAATGTTAACGGCGTAAACATTATAAAATAACATCGTGATATTCAACCATTTCTCTGATTTTTGTACTTCTTCGATCTTACTTTCCGACAGATAACTAAATAATATGTTCAGCCGTTATATGCACTATATAATTACAGGAAATGTTCTTATGAATATTATAAAAGGAGCAATTGTCGGACTGGTTTGCACAGTGATTCTGTATATGATACCATTGATAAACGCACTTTCTCCTTTCTTTGGAGGCTTCATCGGAGGGTATGTTGCCGAAGAAGGTGCTTTCGGCGGCTTCAAAGTTGGAATATTGATGTCTGTACTGGCAGCAATTCCCGGATTCCTGCTTTCAGGTATTCTTGCAGTCATGCTTGCGGATATCCCTATCCTGGGTGCTATCCTTGCAGGCTCAGGTATTCTCATCACTCTGGTGATCGTCATCTACACTGCGATATTCGGGATCATCGGAGCCGTTGTTGGTGGGGCTGTAGCTGATAACAGGTGAATTGGGTTCTATTCTTTTTTCATTCGCCCTTTTCATTCTATTTTTGGTATCGAAATCATGAGGCAGCAATATGTCTGAAAAAGAAGTGGTTATGGAGATACCCTGGGATGCGGAGGCCAGATTACTTTCCAGGCCCAACCGTTTCTTAGGTGTGGTGGATATTGTATCCTATTCAGGGTCCCCTTCAGAAATACGGGAAGAAAAGGTCCACATACATGACCCCGGCAGGCTTGAGGACCTGCTTTATCCGGGAAACGAACTGTTGCTGAAAAAAGCTTCCAATCCTGACAGGAAGACCGGCTGGGATGTCATTGCTGCTAAAGCTGATGATGGCTGGATACTGATCAATTCAGCATTTCATCGAAAGATCGCGGAATGGGCTATAGGGAACGAGGTCTCACCTTTCCTCAAAGGGCTGGATTCGGTTGCGGCCGAGCAGAAGTTCGGGGATAGCAGACTGGATTTCCTTCTCTTAAAAGGTGAAACTAAGATATGGGTGGAAGTGAAGGGGTGTACCCTGACCAATGGTAACAAAGCAATATTTCCCGATGCACCGACCGTCAGGGGAAAGAGGCATATTGAAGAGCTGATCAAAGCGGTGAAGGGTGGCGATGAATCCCTTCTGATTGTTCTTGTGTTCAGGCCTGATGCAAAATGTTTTGCACCGAACGAGATCATTGATCCTGATCTTGCAGAGGTTTTCAGGGAAGCGGTCAAAGAGGGTGTTAATGTCTGCCCCATGGTGTTCAGTTACGAAGGGCAGGAAATTATTTACAGGGGCCTTATCCCTTTGTGTGACGGATGGGGCTGAGAGTTGTTTATTGATAATATGGAGCTGATGTGATTGGATATCGAGGAAGTTGTGAGAATTCATGCAAAACCTTCAGGTGAGGAAGGCAAGAAAGTCGGTCTTGAGATGAACGAGCACCACTTTGATCTGTGGAAATGGGGTGTAGGGCATATTTCCTTTGAACCGGATTCATGGATACTTGATGTAGGTTGTGGCGGTGGCCGGGCTGTTAGCATCCTGGCAGATCTCGTGGAAGCCGGTAAGGTCTATGGTATCGACCATTCCCCTGAAATGGTAGGTCTTGCGACCGAGCTGAACAGGGCTGCAGTTGAAAGTGAGCATGTGACAATAATCCATTCTTCGGTCTCAGAGCTTCCATTTCCTGATGGGATGTTCGATATGGTCACTGCTTTTGAGACATGTTACTTCTGGCCGGATATCGTAGAGGATCTCAAAGAGGTCAGGCGCGTGCTCAAGGATGGTGGCAGGCTGCTGATAGTCAATGAGATGTACGAGCATACAAGTTTTGAGGATAGGAACACGCCTTACGCAAAAGTGGATGGGATGAATATCTTCTCACCTCAGGACTACATGGATATGCTTGAAAGTGCAGGCTTCTCTTCTGTGGATATCGATGAGGCACCGGAGAACAACTGGATCACCGTTGTCGCAGTAAAATGAAAAAGTGATCAGGAATAACCAGAGGAAATCAACAGTAATCAAAACTGACCAGAATCCCGGACGGTGATTAAAGATGCAGGTAACAGAACACGTACACGCTTTAAAGATACCTTTCAGTCTCACCACCGACTCGGGTATCGTTGTAGAGCGCTTCGTATATTCCTATCTCATCTATGGAAAGAACGTCTACCTTGTGGATTGCGGTGTTGCATCTTCGGAGCATATTATCTTCGACTACATGAAAAGGACAGGAAGGGATCCTGAAGAGATCTCGCTGATAGTGCAGACGCATTCCCATGCAGATCACATAGGTTCTACTCCTGCAATAAAGGATCTGACAGGATGTGAGGTCGCTGCCCACAGGAATGCGGTTGGGTGGATGGAGGATCCTGATCTGCAATTCCGTGAACGTCCGATTTCTAACTTCAGCAATCTGACAGGAGGTCCGGTGAAAGTAGACCGTGTACTTGAGGATGGGGATTTGATCGAGCTTGATGAAGCCCTGTCCCTGCGGGTAATCCACACGCCAGGCCACTCGGAAGGCTCGATATCTCTGCTTTTATCCCCTGATGATGTGCTTTTTTCAGGTGATGCAATCCCTCTTGTTGGTGATATCCCAATCTATGATGATGTTGAAGAGGTCATTTCATCTCTCAGGAAGCTCAGGGAGATCGAAGATGTAAAGTTGCTGTTGTCATCATGGGATGATCCGGTAGGAGGTGATGATGTCTACAAGGAGATAGATAATGCTATCGATTATGTAAAAAAGGTCCATGAGGCGGTTCTGGAATTCTCTCCGGTTTCATGGGAGAGGATTCTTGAAGAGATCGGACTGAAAGATGTGCCTCTCAATCCGCTTGTAATGAGAACTTTCGAGGCTCATTTGAGGACGAAGAAAGATATTTCCTGATCTTTTCAATGGTCTTCTCAGTAAATTTCGTTCATCAGCTAACACTGCTGCCATGAGCTGCATTTCCATGGCTTTTCCTTAATGCGACCCACACCGGGATACCGGATAGGACGATCAGTAGGCTGCTAATGTTGAAGGGTGTCTCAAAGCTGATATATCCTCCAAAGATCCCTCCGATCAGAGGTCCGACGGCCACCCCTGCTGCCTGTGCGCTGGTTATTGTGCTTACCCTGCTGCTCACCTTTCTCTCTCCTGAAAGTTCCACTGCAAGAGCAAGGAGGGGTGTCTCAACTGCTGCCATGGCTATTCCCTGCAGTAACCTCAGCAGGATGAGGGAGCTCACATTGTCCACCTGACCGAGGGCATAGACAATGATCGCGTTGAAGAAGATGCCTGCAAGTATGGGCAATTTCCTTCCGAATTTGTCAGAGAGGATGCCGATAGGTACCTGGAAGACGATCCTTGATATCACGTATGCAGAAATTGCTATCCCCAGGAGGAACTCGCTTGCTTCAAGTCTTGTCTGGTAGGCAGGCAGGAGGGAAAGTATGAGCATTATTCCTACGATCATCATGAACATTGCAATTGAAAGTATCCTGATGATGAAAGGTCCGTCAGTAGAATTATCATCCGTTGTCTTGATCACGGGAGCTTCTGTTTCTTTCACAAAGAGGGTTATGAGTATGGTACTCAGGAGGACCAGACCTGCACTGATGTAGAATCCGGCAACGAACCCATGGTAGGTGATAACAGCACCACCAACCACTGAGCCTATTCCAAAGGCTGCTCCCCTGAGGCTGGAGTAGATGCCTATTGCCTGACCCCGGGCCGTTGAAGCTGACAGGTGCGTGACCATTGTTACGATAGCTGGAATTGTGGCTCCTATGGCAACTCCCTGAACTATTCTGAAGAAAAGTATTGATTCAAAGTTACCTGAGATTGCATAGATGTAGCAGATGATCGCGAATGCAATGTAGCCGGTTGTCAGGAAGACCTTCCTTCTGTCAAGCCGCTCACTAAGCCTTCCCATATATGGCTGGGAAAGGGAATTTGCCAGCCCGAAGACAGTTGTTGCAAGTCCTGCCTTAAGGACGGCCGGCATGTCCTGCAGTATCAGGGAATCCATGTTCGCAACGTACAATGGTATGATGAAGACCAGCATTCCTGTAGCAAGATCCTTGAAGAGCTTGGATATAGAAAGAATGTAGAGCTGGCGATCAATGGGATGGTCTAAAGACGCCATATATTCATTTATTTATGATGTATGGTATAAAAGGAGGTAGGGTTGTGGCCTGTTGCTGTTTTTAAGACTTTTTTAAAGATAAATTTAAATATTAACTCTGTGAATATAACATTGGAGGTTTAATCAATGTTAGAAACAATTTGGGGTCTTATAGTATTAGCTTCAGTTATCTGGGTTATTTATGACGTAGTGACACAGAATCAGAGATTAAGTGGCGGAATGAAAGTGGTTTGGATACTCGCTGCACTTCTATTCGGTATCCTCGGTGCCGCTGTATACTATTTCATAGGCAGGAAAAAATAATTCTGCCAACTTTTATTTATTCTATTCTAATTACCAACAAAAAATATGTTTTTACGACTTCTTTTGAAATGATACCTCGGTTGGCATAAGGTATGTTTTTAAGAAGCCGTTAGCCTGGATTCTGTGATCAACGATTTACTTTTTTTTGGAACGGGCAGCAAGTCCGCCTGCAACCAGTTTGTAGGTCATCAGGTATAATCCGAGGATCAATAATATTATGTTCTGGAAGAGACCAATTCCACTGTTGGACAGGATTGGTATGTTGATACCAAGGAAATTGCTTATGCTGGCAATGACGAATAGGAATCCTGCTACCTCACTAATAATGCTCTGTCTTTTGTCTATTATTCCCATAATTGATCATCCGTGAATCCGATAGTTAGTTCGAAGTTTGTTTGTTATCTGGAAAGGTTTCTTTAAGCATTCGATCTGCACATTTTGGATGCTGACAAAATTGGTTACTGATCTTCTACTCTAATTGGGCTTTATTTGTATTTAATTCCAATGTATGAAATTAATGTGAGAATGGGGAATAAAGAAAAAAGAAGCAACAAAACAAAGCAGAAGAAAAGAAAAAAGGAAGTATCAGAGGTTTCCGCGCAACCTTTCAGCGTACAGTATCCTCTCAACTGAGAACTGCAGTGCTGCACGCCTCATACTGCAATTTTGCTCAAGGCATATCGTGTATACCTTTTCAAATGCTGTTTTCATTTTCTCCCTGAGCCTTTCAAGGACCTTTTCCTCTTCCCAGTAATCCTGGCTGAGGTTCTGTATCCATTCAAAATAACTGACCACAACACCACCGGCATTCGCGAGTATGTCGGGAATCAGCAGTACTTTCCTGTCTACCAACATTCGGCTTGCTTCCATTGTGATGGGTGCATTAGCAAGTTCAAGGATTATCTTTGCTTTAACATCGTTGACATTCTCACGCTTGATCTGGTTTGAAAGTGCTGCGGGTATGAGTATCCCGCAATCGAGTGCCAGAATTTGCTCATTTGTTATGTTCCGGCTCTCCGGGAAATCTATAACGCTTCCGGTTCTGGTCTTGTGGTCGATGACTTCTGTGATGTCCAGGCCATCTTCATTGAATATCCCTCCCGCAGAGTCGCTTACTGCACATATTGTAAATCCCTTTTCATAGAGGATGCGTGCAGCGTTAGATCCCACTTTTCCGAATCCCTGCACCGCAACGCAAAGCTCAGACCTGTCGATCTCAAGCTTTTTCAGGGCTTCTTCAAGTATGAAGACCCCTCCAAGGGATGTGGAATATTTCCTGACGTGGCTTCCTCCCAGTTCCACGGGCTTTCCTGTGACAATGGATGGCGTGTGCTCTCTTCTTATCTTTTCGAACTCATCGAGGATCCAGATCATTATCTGGCCGTCGGTGTATACATCAGGAGCAGGAATGTCCTTGAACGGTCCGATATAGTCTGCGATCTCTCTTATGTATGCTCTTGTGACCCTTTCAAGTTCTCCCCTGCTGAGCTCTTTGGTATTGGCAACAATGCCACCCTTGGCGCCTCCGAAGGGGATGTCTACAAGAGCACACTTAATGGACATAAGGAATGCAAGGTCCTGGAGATATTCAACGGTAAGTTCCGGATGATATCGAATTCCACCTTTGGTAGGGCCTCGTGCATCATTATACTGAACCCTGTGGCCGATGAACATCTTCACCTTGCCGGAATCCATGCGAACAGGGAAATGCACAGTAAATGATCGCTTTGGCACGTCGAGGAGGTCGATTTCTTCTCTTGACATAGCAAGGTGCTCATAGAGGGTTTCCATCTCCTGCATGCAAAGTTTACAGGTAATTGCACTGTCCGAATGTATTCTTTCGATATTATTTGGTATCAAAATCGCACTTCCTGTTCTTCCTTTATGATGCTATTCGATAAAAATACATTTTTCCAAAACAAAATATCCTCTGCCAGGGCCATGTAAAGCTGGCAGATGATCTTAAGGTATTTTTAATTGGTCTGTCTGGCCAATGATCTCTCTTTCTATGCTGAATTACTGTGTTCTGAACACCAATACCAGCATCAATTATCATCGATCAGGCATATACCGGACTCTCTATTTCCCTGGACCTCTTTGTCTTCAGATCTCCTTTCAGGTCCTCGTAATATTTCATGGTGTCAGAGGTAACGGATGCTCCGGTCTCATCGATGGCTTTTAGGAAATGCTTTTGTGTCACCTCTTTTGCCAGCAGGTCCTCGCGAAGGGCAAAGCGTCCTGCTTTTTTACAGACGGATGCAATGTCAGCTCCGGTGTATTTGTCTGTTGTATCCAGGAGCTCCTCAATATTCACATCATCTGCAAGTGACATCTTCCTGGTGTGCACCTCAAAGATCTTACGCCGGGTGGGCAGATCCGGTACCGGAACAAGTATCAGTTCATCGAATCTTCCCGGGCGGATCAGCGCAGGGTCGATAATATCAGGTCTGTTGGTAGCACCTATGATAACAACACCATGGAGCTCTTCAAGACCGTCAAGTTCAGAGAGCAGCTGGTTGACGATACGCTCGGTGACCTGTGGTTCTCCCATTGCTCCTCCACGTATGGGTGCAAGCGCATCAAGTTCATCAAGGAATATAATGGATGGTGAGACCTGTCTTGCACGGGAGAACATTTCGGAGATATGCTTTTCCGATTCACCGTACCATTTTGAAAGCAGGTCACTTCCCTTTGCAGCGATGAAATTTGCATTAGATTCATGGGCTATAGCCTTTGCCAGCATTGTCTTACCGGTTCCCGGTGGCCCGTAGAGCAATACTCCTTTAGGGGCTTCCACTCCGATACGCTGGAAGGATTCAGGATTCTTAAGTGGCCACTCAACAGCTTCCTTGAGCAGTTCCTTGACATCTTCCAGTCCGCCGACATCGTTCCAGCCAACATTCGGGGTCTCGATCATGATCTCACGCATGGCTGAGGGCTCTACATCCTTCTGTGCCAGTTTGAAATCTTCTGCTGTGACGCTCAGCTTTTCAAGAATGTCTTCAGGAATATGTTCTTCTTCGAGATTGATCTGTGGCAGGATTCTGCGGAGGCTTCCCATGGCCGCTTCACGGCAAAGGGCTGCAATATCTGCTCCCACGAAACCGTATGTTGTCCCAGCCAGTGTATTGAGGTCCACGTCATCTGCCAGCGGCATTCCGCGGGTGTGTATCTGGAATATTTCCAGCCTGCCGTCCTGGTCCGGCACATGCAGTACTATCTCGCGGTCGAACCTTCCGGGACGGCGTAGTGCCATGTCCAGTGCCTCCGGGCGGTTGGTCGCACCGATAACGATGACGTTCTTGCGCTCCTTCAGGCCGTCCATCAATGAGAGTAGCTGTGAGACCACCCTCCTTTCCACCTCTCCGGTGACCTCTGCCCTCTTTGGTGCGATGGAATCTATCTCATCAAGGAATATGATTGCAGGTGCATTTTGCTCTGCTTCATCGAATATTTCACGTATCTGGTGCTCGGACTCGCCGTAGTATTTTGACATGATCTCCGGCCCGTTGACCGAGATAAAATAAGCATCAGACTCATTGGCAACTGCTCTTGCCAGCATTGTCTTACCGGTTCCCGGTGGCCCGTGCAGCAATACACCCCTTGGAGGTTCGATACCAAGCCTGTCGAACAGTTCCGGATGCTTCAACGGTAGCTCAATCATTTCCCTTACTTTGGAGATTGCCGGCTTGATACCTCCAAGGTCCTCATACATTACTGTGGGAATGGACTGTTCAGGTGGGAGTTCCACAGCTTCGGGTAGCAGCTGGAGCTCTGTCATTTCTGTTATCTTTACAATGCCCTTTGGGGTCGTTGAGATCACCTGCATCTTGATCTCACCAAGACCGAAGGAATAATCAAAAAGGTCGCTGAACATATCCTCGAGCATCATTCCTCTGGCAGGCTGCTTTTCTTTCGATTTCCTGAAATGTGTGGTGGATATGAAATCTCCCTTTGAAACGGTCCTGTTCCTGAATACGGATGCAAGGATGTTGCTTGAGGCCGAGATGTGCATTCCCTTGCTCACAGGTGCAAGAGTAACATTGATCGCTTCCTTCCACTCTGCTTTCCTGACATCTACATAATCTCCGATACTGATCTTCGCATTGGCACGTATCAGACCGTCCATTCGTATAATATCAAGCCCGGCATCGGCAGGATCAGTATTGATCGCAAGTGCCGAAGTGACACGGTCTCCTTCGATCTCCAGAACCCCATATTCACCGACTTCAAGCTTGTCCCTGTATGCCGGATCAAGGCGTACGATGCCTTTTCCCACATCTTCCTGGGTTGCTTCAGCAACCTTTAGTTTGACACTGTCCCCGTTAGAATTGCCTTTCTCCACACTCATCGGCATCTAGCCATCTCCCACAGATGATTCTACTATATAATATATCAGCTTCAAGTATTTATTATTGTTTGGGAGTTAGCTTTATACATTTGACATGAATATTGTTTGATTAAGATCTGATTATTAAAATTGAAAATAATTCAAATACCAAAGATTTGCACATTACGAATAAAAAATTGGATTACTAGTCATCGAAAAATTAATATTATTTTGTAACGATTAAATGATACGCTTATATATGTAATCATCACACTCATATTTAATTAGAGTATCATGCCATCAACAAAAATACGTCAGGTGAAGGAAAGGGACTTTTCTGAACTTGCAGTTCTCTTGAAGGAAGGGCTGGGATTTTCTACTGAGGTCTGGAGACGCCGTTTCGATATGTGGTGGATCAACAATCCCGTTATGGATCCGGCAATCTCTTATGGGTGGGTCATTGAAGAAGATGAATCGGAAATTGTTGGTTTTCTGGGAAACATCCCTGTAAAATATCAGATAAAAGGGAAAGATGATATTGCTGTGGCTGCTACTTCATTATACGTACGACCTTCGGTACGAGGGGTTACCAGTATACGGCTGACACTTGCGTTTGATAGGCAGGAAAATGTCAGACTTTTGCTCCATACAACGCCTAATAAGGTCGCTGCAAAAATATACTCTAAATTTGGATCTTCTGAGACGGATGTCCCGTTTAAGAATATGGAATATTGGCATATTCGGGATTATGGGAAAATCTCTGATCTATATGTGCAAACAAACCTTATGTCCCACAGGTTACTGCCTTTGATAGAAGCATCGTTGGTTCCCATAAAGTTAATCTCGCCCTTTTTTCGATGGTTTACTGATAAGATGAATTCTAAGTTGCCTCCAGATTATTACAAATGTTCTATAGCTGCAGATTGTGATGATTCTTTCACTGAATTGTGGGAAAACAACAGAAAGGAAAATGTGACGACAATATGTAGGGATGTAGAGACATTAAGGTGGTTATATTTCTCAGAAGCAGTCGCTGACAAGCGATATTTGGTCAAGTGTGTGGATACGCGAAATGGTGAACTGGTCGGATATTTCGTATTTGATATTGTATTCTCTGAAAAAGATATCAAGACCATGCAGTTGAAGGATGCATACGTACCACAGTTCGATAAAGGCATAATTCTATCATTGATTGAGTTCTCATTGGATCTGGCTAAAAAACATGATGTTGCTGGATTATTATTCTGGTCTATAGATCAAAAAATGGATGATGTCCTGAATAAACGATTCAGGATCAAGAGAAAGCACAAAAAGATATATATGTACAATTTTGTCAAAGAAGATGATAATATGTGTCAGGAAGGGCATGGGGATGTATTCATTCCCTCATCCATTGATCCCGATAGAGGTGTATTATAAGAAAGGGATGTGGATTTTTGTTATGTAGAATTCCTTTTCTCTAAAGCACTTATGTTGCTACTATTTTTATAATAAGAAGTTCCCTGTGTACTTTGCGAAAGAAACTTATTGTTGAATCCGTTGAAAGATGCGTTGGTTACATTGTGCAGGCTGTGCATCACAGCTAAACCTCACTTCAAACATGATATATCTGAACAAAAATAAGTTAAAAGATATTTGGTGCTCCGGCCGGGATTCGAACCCGAGTCTTCGGCTCGAAAGGCCGGAATGATTGGCCGGACTACACTACCGGAGCACGCTGTTTTTTGCTTACCTTGAAGCAGCCCCTATAAAGCATTTTAGCTATATATACCTTTCGGAGAGGGCTCACTCTTCGGCTTCTTTTTGTTCGTCTTCCAGGGTTAGCTGTTGGATCCACTGGGATAGCAGTTCGCAGTGTTCGGGCTGGCAGGCTAACCTGCAGCCTGCACAGGGGGAGAAAATTTCTCCTGAGAGGAGGAGATCGAAAGATTCCTCTTCAGGTGCAACTACTTTGATCAGGTAGGTCCTTGCGCCGTTGTTGACGGCGGACTCACGGGTGATCAGGTTAGCGTTCATCAGCTTGGTGACGACCCTTGAGCACTTGCGGCTGTCAATCTCCAACAGCTTCCAGAGCTCGTTCTGGAAGACACCTTCTTTGCTATCGCTTATCAGTTTGAGAGTCTTATCTTCTATTTCCATGGTCTATGTCCGGAAAATAAAAGGTTTAGTTCTCTACAGGCACGATCAGGATAATGTTGTTTCCTCTCAATACAACGGAACCGAGAGAGCGCAGGCGCTGTCCGTCAGCTATCTCAACAGTGTCCACAAGGTGAAGGTTAAGATAATCGTCAGCACTTTCCAGTTTACCTTCAAGAATATGCTGGTTGCCTTTCATCTCTACCTGGACCTTAGATCCTACCAGTTTCTGAACTTTCTTATTTGGGAACAAGTTCGTATCCTCACACTCATTAATTCAAAGATAATAATCAATATGATCAGTAATATCTATTACTACGTATCGGGAAAAGTAAACTGTCCAACCTACTATTTATGACTGCCGATTAGAAGCCTGAATAAACTACTATGAGTCTGTCCTTCAGCCTGAAATCGAGCTTTTTAATAAAGCAGATCGGTAATTTACTAATTTTTAGCTTCCTTTTTGCTTTTTCAAATGTAGCCCTGTATCTCGGATGTGTCTTCAGGCTGCTTTACCTTCTGCGGCTGCTTCTGCACCTTTGTGATAGGTCCGAACATCGCCTGGTAGTCCCTGATGTGCTGCTCGAGCCAGTGGGAAAGCTCCAGTGCCGCAAGAGGGGAGAGTATTATTTCTGTCTCAATGCTCCTCTGTACCACCTGTGAATTAGAAGACTTGTCAAATCCCTTGGGGCTATCGTTGTAGAATCCGATCCTGAAATCATAAGGGCTATGCCCACCAAGGGCCCCGATGGCGTAGACCTGTTTGAAATCCTCTGGTTTTCGGATCTCTATCTTCAACTTCTTTGCCATCTTACCTTCAGGATTGTTATTCTCTTCTGTCATGGTAATATATCCTTAAAAAGCCATATCTGATTTTGAAAGTAATTGTTAGCATAACTTAAAGGTTTTGTTATTGTAAATTCGCGATTCATCAACCCACGATAAGCTTCTTGAGGTGCTTTGCCGAATGTGCCAGGTCCTTCTTTGAATATGCCCTGGCTATCTTTTCAACAGCATCAAGGTTGCGTATTGCATCATCCAGGTATCCCAGCAGATCTCCCGGGTACGCTGTGATTCCGTATTTGTCCTCAAGATATCTTACGATCTGTATCGGATCATAGCCATCAACACGCAGGCTGATGATCTTCTCCGAGAACAGTCTCTCAGGACAACCGCAGTAAGGGCTTTCCTTGCAGCCGCATGTCAGGAAATCCGTAGCAAAGTTCAGGATCTGGTCCTGCATCTTCATCTCCAGCTTTGAGAGGTTCTCGCCCTCAAGCACAATGTCCATGGAAGCTCCCTGGAACACCCTTGAAGGCATATTGATCTTCAGTGCAGTTGATATCTGCGCTGCATACTTGAAATAGACCGCTTCAAAGAACTCGAGGTTAGTTATTATCTCCACAGGCCTGCGCTCGGAAAGCACTGCATCCCGTATCAGGAATGCCTTTGAGACTGAAAGGAAATGGCCCGCAGCAATGCCTCCGAACTTCGTAAGTCCAATATTATCCCCTTTGATGTTCAGGAACTTTTTCTTCTGGAGCCTTGCAACGAGCTCTTTCAATGAATAGGTCCCGAGCATGTTCCTGTGTATAGCTTCAAGGTCGCTTCTGGATGCTGTTACTGCCGCAGTTGCCAGTATCTCCTCCATCTGCTCCTCTTCACCGTATTCCACTTCGGTATGTTCCATCTCACCGTTGAGAAGCTTTATGGCGATCTCTTCCTCGGTACCGGTCTGCTCGCTTGTGTAGCTCTTCTGCGGTGTGGCAAGCACCACTACAATACCCCTGTCATGGAAATCCGGCCTTCCCGCACGTCCCAGCATCTGCAGGAACTCCTGCATTGTGAGCCACTCTATGCCCATGGAAAGGGATTCGAATATTACCTGTGATGCAGGGAAATCAACACCTGCTGCAAGTGCTGCTGTGGTGACAACCACCGGCAGGTCTCCTTTCTCAAAACGTCTCTCCACCTTCTTCCTTTCCTGCATGGACAGGCCTGCATGGTAAGGGGCAGAGGATATGGGAAGTGCCTGGGCTATGCGGTGGCAGTTCCTTCTTGAATTTGTGAAAATAATGGTCTGGCCCTTGTGGCCTTTGGATGAAGTTTTGTTATACTCGTCCCGCACAAGCTTTGACATAAGTCTTATCTTGTTGCTCTCCGGGCAGAACAGCAGGTGACGTTCAATAGGTACCGGCCTGTACTCGTATTCCACGAGGTCTGCACCCAGCTTCTTCGCAAGAAGCTGTGGTTTGGCCACGGTGGCTGAGAGATAGATGAACTGTGCTCCGGATGCCACATATTTCAGCCTTCCGATAAGTCCGTCAACCCTGTGGCCACGCTCGGAATCTTCGATCATGTGTACCTCATCGATAACAACAGAGCCTATCTGTCCTAAAAGATCTGAATCCTGTGACCTAAGTATGTAGTCAAGACCCTCATATGTGGCCACAATTATGTCCGAATCAAGTGTTCTTCGCATAGATTTCGTCTTTGAGGTCCGTATCCTTGAACTTCCCACTCTTATGGAGGTCTTGATGCCGAGTTCGGAATAGCGTTTGTTGAACTGGTCATATTTCTGGTTCGCCAGCGCCACAAGCGGTACAAGGTACAGCATCTTCCCCTGTCCACGGAGGATGTTCTCAATACCTGCGATCTCTCCGATCAATGTTTTTCCGGTAGCCGTCACAGACGTTACGAGCTGGTTCCTGCGTTTTAACAAACCCTTTTCCACTGAAAGTGATTGCACTGGCAGGAGAGTATCGGATTTCTTAAGCAGGATCTCCTTGAGCTTCTTTGAGAGGGGGATGTCCTTGATCTTTATCTGCCTGATCTGGGGCTGGGCCTCGATGGTATCAAAACGGGTGTATTCAAGGTCAAGGTCCTCAGGGCTTAACATTCCTATCGTGCGGTCAAGGTCACGAGTGGTGAGCATTATCTGCTGGATACGTTCTGCTGCTTCATCCCCGAAATAGCTGTGTGCATTTCGAAGTGCACGGTCCAGTTCTTCTTTTGCACATTCCTCGCAGATCAGCTCATGGTGATACTTGATCGATTTCTTATTGATAAAATTGAATCTGCTCTTAAGGACGCAGAACCTGCACACGTGTACATGCTCCCAATCGAGGTGGAAGCCTGCCAGAAGTTCCTTCACATCGTCTTCTCTTTTTTTATCGCTTTCAATGTCGATGAGGATGCGTTCTGACATCCGTAACAGGTCTATGAACTCCTCAGGTGGCCTGAGCTCATCCTTCTCGTCCCTGAATATACGAAACTTGTGTGGGCGGGCTCCTGCATCTGTTTTACGCAATATGAGCTCTCCTGTAAACTGGGGAAGGCGTTTCCTGTCCTTGATGACCATTACAATGACCTTTGCCTTCTCGGCTTTGAGAAATGTCCACAGAGTCATTTTCGCGTTTCAAAGTGATGTACTTGTATATAAATCATGTTTATTCGGAATTATCAGAATGAGGATGGTTTGTGTGTTCACATGTGTTCATATCCTTTATATGCATGTCCATGCCTACAGTTACTTGAGTAGAAATAGCTAATAGTATGCTCTCGGTGGAGGCAAAAAATATGGCAAGTCAGCTTTCTGTAGGTACGGAGGTAATCGTTACCCCAAGAATGTCGCAGCGTAGAAAGGCGGCAGAACAGGATCAGTCTCTCGCAGAAGAGACTCCCGTTGAGAGAAAGCTTGAGCTTCGTGCTATTCCTAATGATGATGAAACATTCACCGATGTAACTGGTTTTAACGAGAATGAAGCATTCACTGAGACTGCCGATTTCGCAGGGTCGGTAGCGTCTGTTGAGGTCACAGGATCCGCTGATGTAATTGAGACCAGAAATGAGATCATAAACACAGGTTCAACCGGATTATGTGAAGCTCCTCAAAATCTCTCCGGTGGACTGGTTGTTGTACCTACTGGTATCTATGTTTTGGACAGGACCCTCGGAGGAGGCCTGCCCTTAAGTTCCATGGTATATTTCTCTGCAGACCCAAGGTCTATGTCTGAGATATTCTTCTATGAGTTCACCCAGTCCCGTAAAACATATTATTTTACCACATCCCGCAGGCCAAAATACCTGCGCCAGGACATCATGAACATGAACCTGGACCCTTCAAACGTCATATTTGTGGACATATACAGTGAATATTACTTCACTTCCATGGGTGATATGGTAGATAATCTGGGTAACGGACATGTTGATTCCAAGATCATAGAATTTACCGAATACAACCTGAGGACCATATTGAGCGAATCACAGGGTGAAGAGATCAATATAATTTTTGATAACTTCTCTTTCTTCATGAACCTCAATGTGAACCGCGGACTTCTCAAGCGCCTGACCAATCTGCTTTATGAAACTACCAAAGAGACCAACAGCATTACCTATCTTTATGCTTTGAAAGGCAGTCATGATGAGCAGGCTGAGAATGACATCCTCAATTCATCGGATGTTATCTTCGATGTGGATGTTGAAAGGCATCCTGACAAGCTCATGAACAAGCTTTCAATACCCAAGATAAGGGGAATGTCCCCAAAGACAGATGTCATAAAGTTCAACGTTTCAGAAGGCATCAACATCGATACTTCAAAGGATATTGCATGATCAGGTGTGCTGCAGGCACAGCTTCATAACATCTCCTTTGCTATCTTCCTTTTTCTTTATGTTTTTAGAGATCTCTCTCAGATATTCCTATCTAAAAATCGCTCCGAAAGCTCCCTCTATCTTAAAGTCGTGCTCCCTGGGTAGCGTTCATGCATTCACACTCACGTGTTTCAGGAAGAGAATCGATAATATCCATAAGTACATCCATAAGCAGATCTTTTTTCGTACCAAGCTCATCCACGACCTCATCGGCTGTGATCTTATTATCCGTCAGTCCGCAGGCCTGGTTCGTTATTGTGCAGATGGATGCGTAACACAGCTCCAGCTCCCTTGCAAGCACAACTTCCGGCAGTCCTGTCATGCCCACAATATCCCCGATCATGCTCATCATCTTTATTTCCGCACGTGTCTCAAAGCGTGGGCCTTCGGTACAGACATAAGTTCCCCGGGTATACTGGAGCCCTTTCTTTTCAAGTGTGTCCATAATGCATTTGCTTATCTGTGGACAATAAGGTTCTGTCATATCGACATGGACTGTGCTCCTGTCATAGAATGTGGATACGCGGGTCTTTGTGAGATCGACAAAATCATCAGGAACTACAAAACTGCCAATACCGTGTCCTTTCATGGTTCCGACAGAATTGGTTGCTATTATCTTTTTTACTCCAAGTTCCTTTATGGCCCATAAGTTAGCACGGTAATTGATCATATGAGGGGGAACATGTTCAGCAGCTCCGGAGTGCCTGGGAACGATGGCTATGGTCTTACCGCTTAGTTCGACAACATATACTCCAACATCTCCGAAAGGTGTATTGATGATCTTTGCTGATCCTTCTAAATAAGAAGCAAAACCTACACCACCAAGTATTGCTGCATCTATTTTCATGGGTGGTAATAGGACAGTTTACTTTTTAGCTTTATCCTTGCCTTTTTTTGGCAATTTTTCGGATGATGTTCCGGTCATTGAGATCTTGATTCCCAGAAGGGCGATCATTATAGCACCCACTACCGAGTAAACGAAGTACTGCAGGCTCAGCTCAGAATTCAATGTTTCACCTGCAAGGGCACTGACAGAAAGTATGTAGCTGCTTGCACCCCAGAAAAGTAGTCCGATAGCTATTATGAACAGGGCAGGTGAAATCTCCTTTATTGTAAAGCTCTTGCTCAGCTTCTGGTCGACCATCTTGCCAAGGTCTGCAAAAAGGATGGCTACAACGTACCACCAGATCGTCACGTTAATGTAAACGGTGATGAGTGTGATTATGCCATAGTACCAGCTGCCGCCTGTGATATAGTATTGCCACAACGTTACTGCTCCTATCATGGTAGCGATAATTCCCATGATGGCGGCAATTGTGTAGGTCACAAAGGTCATCTGGCCTTCATAGAAAGAATTCTTCATCCTTTCTCTCAAAAGAGCGAATGGCTGGTCAAGGTTGAATCCCCTGTAAAGCATGTAAAGTCCGATCGCAGCTGAAATTCCGATGATGGCACCTTCAGGATATCTTGCCAGCAGGAAGATGGCATAGATCATTGCTGCAAGTCCAAGAGGTACAAAGAATGTCTGCGAGATCTTCGGGTCGTTCAGTGCATGTTTGAGGATATAATATGTACTCTCAAGGTTCGCACTTTGCTTTACGACTATACGCTTTACAGAATCGATCTTGATACGGGACTGGACGATCGGCAGGAGTGTCTCATCTTCTGCCCCGTCGGAAATGAAAATCGCATTTGTGGCCTCATTCTCGTTAATGAATGCATCAAGCTGGGCAGAGATCTTCTGGTCTGATATGATGCCCACATTCTTGTCACCTGCAAATGTGATTATCTCAGCATCAACTCCCTTTGCCAGCAGTTCATCAAGGACGTTGACTCCACCAAAGATCGTGTTGCTGTCGGAATCCTCCGGGTCTGCAGTTGCAAGTTTCACTGCTGCATTGATGTTATCTTCACGTCCTATAAGTGGGGTGGTAACATTTGCTTTTTCACCAAGGTCATCGTCCCTGTCGATGCATATGATTAAAGTTTGCATAAAACCTCATATAATTGCAATTCGTCCGTATCGGTACATCTGCATAATATAATAATTGTACATATCTTTCCAGCATGCTGAAGTGATACAAGTATAGATGTATTACACTTGAAAGAATATAAAAGATACTGTAACACTGTTTTTTGATCAGGTGTGTTCTGATCTTTTATATCTGTATTCCAGACAACAGCAGGAAGTTTCTTGCCAGGAACTATGATATTCGTAAGAAATAAAAAAGAAGGAATGAATAAATTTCAGAAAGCTCCTAAGAGCCTCTGTGCCCATTTGAGCTTCTTTTCCTTCATCTCAGTTACGTTCTTGTCATAGAAATCAAAACCCACAAGGGTTATGCTTTTAGCATTGAACTCGTGTGCAAGGAACACACATCTGTCTCCGTCCGTGAAACCGCCGAAGTTATGGATATTCGCGAAAGGTTCTGCCTGGGTAGTGCCGATCACGTTCTTGAACTGCGGCACGTATCTTAGCAGTTTTTCAGTATTATCGCCATGTGCATGGACTACCATTATGGAACCCTGCTGGTTTGCCTCGATCTCTTTTTCCACATCGCCGTCAAGGTCTGTGACAATTATGTGAGGTACAATGCCATTATCCATAAGGTGTGCTGTGGCGCCATCGGCTGCGATGATAACGTAGTCCTCTATATTGACTTCCTTCAGGTCGATCTCAAGCTTCGGGGCATTACCACATACAAGGGCGTCCTTTCCGCTTATCAGTTCCTCAAGTGTGGATGTATCAACGGTGGTAGGTCCGACCAAAAGATGGGAAAGGAGGGTGGCGGAATTCTCGTCATCCTCCCTAGAGAATTCGAAGTCCTCCAGGATCTTCTCGTAGACCGGTTCCCACTTTTTAAAATCCATCATCTCACCTGTTCTTACTCTGCCCTTGAGATCGCGATGTGCATTGAAATGCCTTCCACATTCCAGTCCTTTACAAGATCTCCGGTGACATCAACATCGAGGCCGATCACGAGAATATTTGCACGGACCTCTTTTGCGATGTAGTTCTCAAAGTCCAGTACAAGGTCTAGGACCCTTTCATCGTCGATCTGGATGTGTGCCCTGATGTTCTCATCAACGTCAAGGTCAAGTTCCTTACGCATGTCCTGTATCCTGCGGATAACTTCCCTTGAGTATCCTTCGGATTCGATCTCACGGGTAAGGTTTGCGTCCACGAAGACCACACCGCCTGCAAAGTCAGCACTTGCCACAGCTTCAGGAAGTGTTTCGCTGAAGTTAACCATCTTCTCAGTGATTGTCACATTAGTGCCGTCTGCAAGAGCGATCTCCATTTCACCGTCTGCGAGTCCTTTCTTCAATTCCATGGTATCCATTGAACCAATAGCTGCATTCACTTTGCCGGCATCGCCCTTAAAGACAGGTCCTATAGCTCCGGGGTTAGGTGAGGATTCCACTCCGAGCTCGGCCCAGCTTTCTCCGATGGCTGTAACTTCAACATCCTTGGAATTTGTCTGGTCCATGAGCACGTAGCGCAGCCTGTCCACAGCAGCAACTGTGTTCTCGTCCTGCGGATTGACAATGATGCGTGATACCGGCCACCTGAGCTTGCGTCCTACCTTCTGGCGAGCGTTGGATGATGCTTCCACAATGGAGCGGACAGCCTTCATTTCTGCTTCAAGGTCGGTGTCCACAAGTGACTCGTCGATCGTTGGCCAGTCACAAAGGTGGATGGTAGCAGGTGCATTCACATCGACACTTCTGACAAGGTTCTGGTACATCTCCTCGGCAAGGTGTGGCATGAATGGTGCGATCACCTTTGCAGTTGTAACGAATACATCGTAGAGCACCCTGTAAACTGCCAGTTTGTCAGGATCATTTGCTTCGACCCATGTCCTTGGCCTGATAAGCTGGATGTACCATCTTGAAAGGTCCTCAAGTACGAACTCATTGATGGCACGCATTGCCTTGTGGAGCACTCTTTCCTCCATGGCCTTGTTCACGTCGGTGATGACGGACTGCATGCGTGAGAGTATCCATTTGTCCTCTTCCCTGAGGTGTGGTTTCACGGATTCGAGTGTGACTTCCTGTGGGTTGAACCTGTCAAGTGCCATGTATGGCAATGGGAAGCGGTACACGTTCCACAGGATGTTGTTTGTCCTGTGCATTGTTGCGATCTCATCCCAGTTGAACTTCAGGTCTTCCCATGGTGCGCTGGAAGAGAGTACGTATGCCCTGAGGGTGTCAGCACCGAACTTGTCGATGACCTCTGCAGGCTGTACAACATTTCCAAGGCTCTTTGACATCTTCTTTCCGCTGCCGTCAAGGGTAAATCCGTGCATGAGCACGCTCTTGTATGGTGCTTTTCCAAATGCCACCATACTTGCTCCAAGCTGTGAATAGAACCATCCTCTGGTCTGGTCATGTCCTTCTGTGATAAAGTCAGCAGGCCACCACTCATCGAACTGCTCTTTGGTATGTGGGAATCTGAGTGTAGCCCAGGATGCCACTGCAGAGTCGAACCATACGTCGAAGACATCTTCTGCACGCTTCATAGTTCCGCCACATTCACAGGGTATTGTGACATCATCAACATACGGCCTGTGAAGTTCGATGTCCGCATCTGCGCCGGAGCGCTCCACGAGCTCTTCCCTTGTACCGATCACATCGATCTTTGCACACTTTGAACATTTCCATACTGGTATCGGGATACCCCAGTAGCGCTGCCTGGAGATACACCAGTCACGTGCGCCCTCTATCCAGTCCTTGAACCTTGCAGAACCTGCCCATTCAGGGGTCCAGTTGACCTTCTTGATCTCTTCGAGCATAGATTCCTTGAGCTCGCCGATCTTCAGGAACCACTGTTCGGTTGCGAGGTAGATTATAGGTGTCTTGCATCTCCAGCAGTGACCGTACCTGTGGCTGATGGTCTTCTCGGAGATAAGCAGTCCTTTTTCGAGGAGATCGTCCATGACAACGCGGTTTGCGTCACGGATGTTCATGCCGGTGTACTTTCCTGCTTCATCTGTGTAGCTACCATTGGAGCCTACAGGACAGAATATTGGCAGGCTGTTCTTTACACCGACCTCGAAGTCGTCAACACCGTGTCCGGGAGCGATGTGGACACAACCGGTGTTCTCTGCTGTAACATAATCTGCATTGTATACCTTGTGTTCGATCTCTGCCTGCACTGGCACGAGGTCGGCAAGCGGATGCTCATAAGCAAGACCCTGGAGGTCTTCTCCGCTCATGGTCTCAAGGATCTCGTAGTCTGCGTACCTTCCTATTCTCAGTACATTTTCCACAAGCTCGGTAGCCATGATCAGTGTTTCACTGTCACCCTCTGCGTTGTATGCCTTCACTCTTGCGTATTCGAACTCAGGGTGGACTGCCACAGCAATATTTGATGGGATGGTCCACGGAGTTGTGGTCCAGATTACGATGAAGGCATTCTCCTCATCCTTTAATTTGAACTTGATGTAGATTGAAGGGTCATCACGGTCCTCGTACTCGACCTCTGCATCAGCGATAGCGGTTTCACATCTGGGGCACCAGTTGACGACTCTCTTTCCGGTATCAAGGAGGTCTTTCTCATGTGCCTGCTTAAGTGTCCACCATGCTGCCTCGATGTACTCATCCTTGAGTGTCATGTACGGGTCTTCCCAGTCGAGCCATGCACCAAGTGTACGGAACTGGCCGGTCATGTCATCTTTCTGGCGAAGTGCGAACTCCTTACATTTCTCAATGAAATTGCCGACGCCATAAGCCTCAATGTCCTTCTTTGATTCAAAGCCAAGTGCACCTTCTACCTTTACTTCGATAGGGAGTCCGTGCATGTCCCATCCTGCCCTGTCAAGGATGTCATGGTCGTTCATGGACATGTATCGCAGGATGGAGTCCTTTATGATCTTGTTCCAGGCGGTACCGAGGTGAATATGACCTGTGGTGTATGGTGGTCCGTCCACAAAAAAGAACTTCTTGGCGCCTTTCCTGTGTTCACGCACTGCCCTGTAAGCATTGTTCGCTTCCCAGAACTCGTGAACCTTCTCTTCGATCTCTTTAGCATTATACTGATCAGTAACTTCTTTTATCACGCTGGTGACCTCCCGGATGGGTCCAGTTTCTTGGCTACGTTATTATAGATACCATCCTAATGCAGTAACCAATTTAAATATTATTGTATGATCTCGCCACAATCTTAATTAAAATAAAATGTGTGTGCGCACAAATGTGCGCATTTTACTATCGTTCTTCCGGCTAATTGGTGGCTTTTGCTGATTTTTAGTCGAAGAAGAACCTGTCATTACCAAAAGCGGGTTTCAGGTCTGTGAGCCATGAAGCTGTCTGGGAATATTTTGCAAAGAAAGGCTTGCGCACCCAGTTGCTTTCCCGTCCCTGCAGGAACTCAAGCACAAAGACCTTTTCATTGTTTATCTCCTGAACTCCGAGTATATTGATCTTTCCGGGGTCAGTAGACATACTTGGACCGCGCACAGTTCTTGCAAGCCCGCTGACGTTCTGGTATGCATTCTGGAAGATCTCCCATGCTTTTGCCATAGGTACGTCGAAGTAGTGTTTTGCACCTGTGTTCCTTACCATGAACATATAATACGGGATGCATCCCAGACGCACCTGTTCTCTCCACATCTGTTCCCAGAGGGGAGCTTCGTCATTTATGTGCGCTATCAGGGGTGACTGCGTTCTTATCTGTGTGCCTGTTGAACGGATGTTCTGTATAGCCTTCTTCACGACATCAGTGGTAAGTTCCCTGGGGTGGTTGAAATGTGCCATGAGTGCCATGTGCTTATTGTGTTCCGTAACATTGCTGAAAAGGGCAAGGATCTCCTCACTATCTTTGTCAGAAACAAAGCGATAAGGCCAGTAACTTAAAGATTTGGTACCTATCCTTATGTTCTCAATACTGCGGATGTCCGCTTCAAGGATCGGTTCGATATATCTTTTGAGGAGACCTGCGCTCATGGTCATGGGGTCGCCGCCTGTGAAAAGCACATCCTTGACCTCCGGGTGTTCCTGAAGGTACGATATAAGGAGCTCTACATCCCGGCTGGAGAACTTCAGGTCATCCATGCCTATGAACTGTGCCCATCTGAAGCAGAATGTACAGAATGCATGGCAGGTCTGTCCTTGGGCAGGGAAGAAAAGGATAGTTTCGTCATATTTGTGCTGCATTCCGCGAAGGATCTGCCCTTCATGTTCAGGTACATTTTTCTCAAGCTGGCCTGCAGGGTGAGGGTTCATGCTCATTCTAATGTTCTGTATCTCACCTTCGACCTCTTCTTCCGGAGCATCATTTCTCAAGAGGGTTTCCATCTTCTGGTAATGATGTGGAAGCAACATGTGCCTGTTAGGGAAGGTCAGAGTAAATATCGGGTCATTCGGAACATCGTCCCAGTTGATGAGTTCCTCGACCACATAATTGTTAACACGGAACGGAAGTATCCGGGCAGAGATCTCTATCTCTTCCAGATGTTCCGGGCTCAGATCCTGTATCTGGGGGATATTTTTGTAATTCGAAAGAGTATATGCAGAATACTTCTTTCTCTCAGCATCAATTATGTTAGAACCTCCATAATTCGTTTTTTAGAAGAACCGATCGATGTGATCGGTTGTGATGCAATCAGTATGGTGCATCTGTCTTGAGTTAGTATCTTATGCTAATCAGTAATGGTTGTAATGCAATAGTTAATTGTTCAATCACTTTTTCAGGTCGTTATTATGAATCAATCCTTTTAATAATAACGATTATTCAGGTATTTCTTTCATCTGGTATACGCTATCATATAATATAAGCAATAGTTCGTTTTAGTAAAATCTTAAAAAAACAAAATATGTTTTTTGATATGATTGGTTTATTTTGCTTTGTCTCCTTTTCGCTATCGATTGCGCGAAACGTTTAAACACATATGGTGCTTAATATGGTGCAAGCTAATATTTTCCTATCAAAGGTGGTAAGTTGAAAATAAAATCCAGAGTTCAACTGCGAAAATCTGTAAAGAACAAACTGTTGACTTCCCTTAGTTCATCCTTTGGCGATGTCATTGACAGGATTGCTGATAAAAAACTGGAAAGCGCTATGGCAAACTGGTTCAAGATCATAATAGTCGATGGCGCTGTCCTCTTCTTCCAGGATGAGGGCGCCGATAAAATGTTCCCGACCGTCAAAGGTGTGCTGGATCTTGGCATTGATTCCCCTAAAGTGACAGTTGATGCGGGTGCAGTGAAATTCGTTGTTAACGGTGCGGACATTATGGGTCCTGGTATCGTGTCTGCAGATCCTAATATCAACGAGGGCGATCTTGTGATCATAGCAGAGGAAACTCATAACAAACCACTTGCTATCGGGCGTGCACTGGTTTCGGCAAGTGATATGGTGGGCAAGTCAGGCAAAGCAGTAAAATCCATACATTATGTAGGGGATGAACTTTGGAACCTTGAGGTATGATCTGTTGGTGGTAGATGCATCGACAAAAGCCATCATTAAAATATGATGAGACTGAATAATAACAGAAGTAATGTTGATGAGTAGTATTATCGATGCAAAGCCGGAATCCTTTAATGGCTAATGGCTTAAATATTAAAAGACTTAATAATGATAGTATCCTAATATTCATTGAATTTTAACACAAAGGTGTGGACTATGGCAAATTTCATGGACAAATTATTTGGAAGCGGATCAAAGGGTGTAACCGATGCTGACGAATATACCGAGCTTGATCTCGGCAAGTTCGAGCAGGAAATGGCAGATGAACCTGCAGAAACCTATGTCAGAGTGGCAGAACTTACGAACCTGAACGAGCTTCCAGGTCTTAAGAAAGAGGTTTATGATGGTAATATTCTCATGATCGATATCTCTACCATCAAGGCTGACAAGCTTATGCTTGACAGGGCACTCAAGGATCTCAAGGACGTTGTCATTGATGTCCATGGTGATATTGCAGGTATCAAGGATGATCAGGTACTTGTCACACCAACAGGCGTAAAGATAGACAGGTCCAAGATAGTTGGTGGAAGGTATTGAGCACAGAAAATGATTCCGGGAATGAGTCCCGGGACTCTTTTGAGACAAGGACATCCTGCCCTCTATGTCATGAGGAACTTGTCGTTAAATGGCAGGGTGATGAGATTCCCTATTTCGGGGAAGTAATGTATATTACCACTTCCTGTTCTAACTGTGGTTTCAGGTTCGCTGACACCATGATCATGACGCAAAAGGACCCGGTACGTTTTGAACTGATGGTCGAGGGGCTGGAAGATCTTAATGCAAGAGTTATTCGTTCCACCTCGGGTACAATTCGTATACCTGATCTGGGCATTGACGTTGAACCGGGGTCTGTATCTGAGTCCTATATCACAAATATCGAAGGCATCCTTGAAAGGGTGAGGTCTGTTGTAGTGACAGCTACCGAATGGGTAAAGGATGAGCCAGAGGCACACGAGCGGGGACTTGAGCTACAGGGGCTGCTTGAAAAAGCAATTCAGGGCGACCTCCCTTTGAAAGTGATCATAGAGGATCCCTTGGGCAACAGTGCCATCATTTCTGAAAAAGTGATATCACGTACTCTTTCCGCTGAAGAGGCAGCTAACCTGCATAGCGGTATGATAGTTTTTGACGTTGATTCTTCCGAGCTGGAAATGGATTCTTCCGAGAAGGTCGAGCCGATCGGAAATGACTATAAATGATGCATGTATTTGCTGACACAATTCTAATTGAATATTCTAATTAAATCATTTTGATCTTATTGGTGACATTATGGCCGAACAAGAAAAAGAAGCAATGCTTCCTCCAAAAGAGAGCTTCAGCGAATGGTATAACGATCTGCTACAGGTAGCAGAGATCATGGATGTACGCTATCCTGTGAAGGGATCCTATGTATGGTATCCTTTTGGTTTTTCCATTCGAAGGAACGTGTACGGAATCATCCGTGAACTCCTTGATAAGGACCATCAGGAAACAATGTTCCCTCTTTTGATACCTGAAAATGAGTTCATGAAAGAGGCCGAGCACATCAAAGGCTTTGAGGATGAGGTCTACTGGGTACTGAACGGAGGTACAACTCCACTTGATGTGAAGCTGGCACTTCGCCCTACCAGCGAGACTGCGATCTATCCTATGTATCGCCTCTGGGTACGCTCACATGCGGACCTTCCATTGAAATTATACCAGATAGTCAATACGTTCAGGTATGAAACAAAGCACACCCGTCCTCTGATACGTCTGCGTGAGATCACATCTTTCAAAGAGGCTCATACGGTACATGCCACATGGGATGATGCTGCCGCACAGGTGGATGAGGCCATACGATTATATTCCGAGTTCTACAGGAGGCTTGCAGTTCCTGTGCTTCCGTCAAAGAGGCCGAACTGGGACAAGTTCCCTGGGGCTGACTATACGATCGCTGTTGATGCATTGATGCCTGATGGAAAGACCCTTCAGGTCGGTACTGCCCATCATCTGGGTGACAATTTCGCAAAGACCTTTGATATCAAATATGAGGATCCTGAAGGCGAGCAGGTCTATGCTCACCAGACATGTTATGGTGTTTCTGAGCGCTCTATCGCAGCCCTGATCTCCATCCATGGTGATGATAAGGGTCTTATTATGCCACCTGAGGTCGCACCTGTCCAGGCAGTGATCATCCCGATCCTCTTCAAGAAGTCCGAAGCTGTCCTTGCTGCATGTAATGATGTAAAGGAAAAACTTGAAGCTGCAGGTGTCCGTGTAACGATCGATGATAGTGACAAGCGTCCTGGTTCCAAGTACTACAAATGGGAAATGAAAGGTGTTCCTCTGAGGATCGAGATCGGTCCAAGGGACCTCGAGAAGGAAGCAGCTATGCTTGCAAGGCGTGATACCGGTGAGAAGGAACAGGTGCCTCTTGCATCTATCGTTAATGAGGTCATTGAAAGGTTTGCTGTTATCCAGTTCTCTCTTCTGGAAAAGGCAAAAGAGGAGCTTGGAGAACGTATCTTCGAATGTGAAACACTGGATGACGTACGTGAGAATGTTTCAAAAGGCATTGCACATGTTCCATGGTGTGGCGAAGAGAAATGCGGACTTGAGATGGATGAGCAGGTAGGTGCAGGTATTCTTGGAATTCCGACCGATCAGGATGAGAATGGTAATTACAAGTGCCCTGTGTGTGGAAAGGATACCAGCATAAGGGTTTACGTGGCAAGGACATACTGATATATGGGTAATAGGAGGGTGATTGATAATGGGATCTCAGATAGCTAATGATAAGAAACCTGAAAAGCCACTTTTCATTTGTGTGCTGGCAAATACGGAGACTGCTTATATTGAAAAGATATCTGCAGCAGGGAAGACTGCCAAACTGACGGACTATACGCCCACAGGTGATGCAGAACTTGTGGAGACCGGTGGCATAATCAGCACTCCGGTCCTTCCGATGACCCCTCCGTACAACACCCCTACTCCCGGCCTTATCACCCGCGCATCCCTGCAGTTGTCAAAAGTGCCTCATCTTTTCGTGAACTCAGGTCTGAAGATCGCTCCTAAGGTCTCATTTGAAGACCTTAAGGCAAAGCCTGGTGAGGATATTCGTCAGGAGACTGCAGTTCATGATGTTGAAGGTATCATTGAACGTGCACGTCAGGTGGGCGAGAAGGTGCGTGATGAGCATGATATGTTCGTGATCGGAGAAAGCACTCCTGCCGGAACCACTACTGCAATGGGTGTGCTCAATGCGCTTGGATATGACGGTCACGTGAGCAGCAGTTCTTGCGAGAATCCTGTTGACCTAAAGCAGAAAGTTGTCTGTGAGGCAATGGCTGTATCCGGTATTACAAAAGGGAGCATGGAGTCAGATCCTGTACGGGCGGTTGCCTGTCTTGGCGATCCTATGATGCCTGCAACTGCAGGTCTTGTGGAGGGTCTAAAGGGCAAGCGTATAATCCTTGCAGGTGGTACTCAGATGGCAGCTGTCTATGCTTTCATGAAGCACATGGGTACTGACCTCAGCAATGTTTCCATTGTGACCACCAGTTATGTTGCAGAGGACGAAAGCGCTAATTTCACAGAGATCATTGAAGCACTTGGTGCAGACATGCATGCTGTTGATCCCGGATTCGGACGCTCTTCACACAAAGGCCTCAGGCAGTATGAGCTTGGATATGTCAAGGAAGGTGTTGGTGCAGGCGGTGCACTTTATCTCGCAGGTCTTCTGGGAGTTTCTGTGGACAGCATCCGTGAAGAGATCGAGAATATCTGTGTCGAGCTTGCTGACCTTATTGATGAGGAATAACTAAATTGCTGGATCTATTGATTGATTGATTGATTGATTGATTGATTGATTGATTGATTGATTGATCGATCGACATTATTGTGTTTCCGGGTGTGCTCTGGCATATCCCGGTACGAGATTTTAGCCCTTCATACCGATACCTATATTATTGATGAGATGTATTTGAGGGGTGCAATCGCAAGGTTGCGGGGTTGTGGCCTAGCCAGGAATGGCGACGGGCTCCAGCGGATAAATGATGAACAACGGGTCTGCTGAGATCTACCCGACGGGGTAGGTCGGTGAGGAACCGTTGGAGCACTGATGTGTGTTCTTTAAGAACATTTACTGTCGTAATGGCAGTGTTCGGAGAGACCCGTCGATCGTGAGTTCGAATCTCACCAACCCCACATTCTTTCTTTTATTTTCTTTATCATTTCAATATCAAGTAGCTCTGCTTATTTTGTATTTCTTCTCATACAAAGCTTTAAATGGTATGTTGTATGTACTAACCGATGTTTCATTGTCGGGATGAGAGTCCCGTAGGAGTGTGGCCGAAGTAACTTTGGCTGAACCGTGAAACTAACATGAAACTAAGGTGAAAAATTTGTCAAAATCATTTTACAGCTATGTAAGAGATGCATGGAAGAACCCAAAGGACTCATATGTTCGTGAGCTCAGGTGGGAAAGACTTCAGGACTGGAGAAAGGAAGGCTCCGTTACAAGGGTCGAGCGCCCAACCCGTATCGACCGTGCACGAGCACTCGGATACAAGGCAAAGCAGGGTATCGTCGTTGCACGTGTAAAGGTACGAAGGGGTAGCATGAGGAAGTCACGCTACATTCGTGGAAGGCGTACCCAGCACATGGGTAAGAACAAGATCACTGTCGCAAAGAGCATCCAGAGGATCTCTGAAGAGCGTGCTAGCAGGAAATACCCTAACATGGAAGTCCTCAACTCTTACTGGGTCGGTGAAGACGGTAAGCAGAAATGGTATGAAGTCATCCTTGTTGACCCAAGCCACCCTGTTATCAAGAGCGACAAGAACCTCAACTGGATCTGTGACAAGACTCACTCCGGAAGGACATTCCGTGGTAAGACCAGCGCAGGCCGCAAGGGCAGAGGTATGAAGAAGCGCGGCAAGGGTACTGAGAAGACCAGGCCAAGCGTCAGATCAAACATTAACAGCAGCAGAAAGTGATTCACTATATCTCTGTGCGCGTAAGCGCACATGCTACTGAGGACGTGTCCAGAGTGCGAGATGCTCTGGACCTCTTTTTATTGAATTCATTTGATAAGGGCAAGTGCACAGATACTGGAAAGTATGTTGAAGCACTTGAGATCGAAGGCCATTATGGCAATCCGATAACCCTTTTCAGTTCTACTATCAAACGAAAGCCTGATACGAAGGCCTTTGCGACCTTTGTACGCGGGAACATGACCGATGAGGATGTTGAACTGCTCAGGAGTGAGATGCCTGACAGGCTGGATGATGACCAGATGTTCCACTTAAGGTTCGATAAACAGGCAGCATGTGAAGGTAAGGTCAGGCTGTCCTCTTCTTCAGATGCAATTATTATAAAAATGAAGATCGAGACCTATCCGAAAGATCGCCAGCAAGCCGGGCGAATTGTGGAGGAATTGTTTGGCTGATCCTGTGTTCTATGATCTTTGTGTGCACTGTGCACCTGATGGCAAAAGCACACAGGAGGAAATGGCTGCAATGGCAAAACATCTTGGTTTTGCCGGAATTGGCATGACCAATCATTCTAACTCAGACCCGGTTGCTAAAGTTGGTTCTGAAGCAGGCATTGAGATCTTTCGCGGGGTCGAGCTTGTGGCTAGCAATCCTTCAAAGCTCCACGGACTCGTCGGGAAGTTCCGCCACAAAGCGGATGTCCTTGCAGTACATGGCGGCGATGAAGGTATAAACCGGGCAGCGGTGGAAAATCCTAACGTTGATGTACTACTGCATCCTGGCACTCCAAAGAACAGTGGCCTGAACCATGTGCTTGCGAAATCTGCAAGTGATAACAATGTTGCCATCGCATTTGATATGGCTTCACTGATCACATTACGTGGTGGACGACGTGTACATGCTCTTTCCCATTTCAGGGAGAACCTGATGCTTGCAAGGAAATATGATGTTCCTTTCCTGCTTACCAATAATGCATCATTTTGCTACGAGCTGCGTGCTCCTCATGAAATGATGGCCCTTGCAACACTTTTTGGCATGGAGCGCGATGAGGCGAAAAGTGCATTGAGCGAAACTCCTGCGGAGATCATCAGCAGAAGTCGCCGGGGACATAACTTCATCTGTGAAGGCGTGGAGATCGTTGAAGGTGTAGCATCAGAAAATGAAGGTGATCTCGAATGAAGATACTGCCTCCTACACAGCGTACCAACAAAAGGTACTTTGCCTTTGAACTGATAGGCGGTGAAGGTGTGGAGAGAAGCGACCTTCTGCGAGAGATATTTTCATGCGCAGGAGCTCTTATTGGCGATAAAGGTTCCAGTGAATGTGATATAAGACTGCTTGATTTTGAGGATTCTAAAGGTGTTGTGCGCTGTATAAGGGAAAGAGTTGATATGACACGTGCAGTGCTTGCCTCGGTTACCTCAATAAATGGTAAACCTGTTATGGTCCATGTTCTGGGCATATCGGGAACTGTTCATGGAGCAACAAATAAGTATTTAGAAGGGTGTATGGTATATAATCCTGAACAAGAACCATGAACAGTCATATATATAATAATTTAATTAAGTTATAATTGAACAAGGTGAATGTACAGAAACTCTATTCATACGTTTTTTAGCATCACGAAAGTAAATAGTAGGAGATAAAAGATCATGCAAATGGCACCACAAATGGGTTATGATAGAGCAATTACTGTTTTTAGTCCTGATGGAAGGCTCTTCCAGGTAGAATATGCAAGGGAGGCTGTTAAGAGAGGAACTACGGCAGCCGGCATAAAAGCAAAAGATGGTGTGGTCCTGCTGGTGGATAAAAGGATCACAAGCAGGTTGATTGAGGCAGAGTCGATTGAAAAGATCTTCCAGATAGATGAGCACATTGGTGTTGCAACATCAGGTCTTGTTGCAGATGCACGTGCACTTGTGGACCGTGCAAGGGTCGAAGCCCAGATAAATATGGTCACATACGACGAACCGATAGGTGTAGAGGTACTTTCCAAGAAGATCTGCGACCACAAGCAGACATACACCCAGTATGGAGGAGTTCGTCCTTACGGTACTGCCCTTTTGATAGCAGGCGTTGACGACAACAGGCCAAGGCTATTCGAAAGTGATCCTAGCGGTGCACTTCTTGAATACAAGGCAACTGCTATTGGTGCAGGACGCAACACATTCATGGAGACCTTTGAGGAGAAATATGCAGAGGACATGTCCATGGATGAAGCAGTTATGCTTGGAATGGAAGCTCTCTACAGGGCAACGGATGTGAAAATTGATGCATCCACGCTTGAGGTCGGCATGGTAACCCTTGAAGATCGCAAGTTCAGGAAATGTCCTGAAGATGAGGTCGCATCCTTTGTGGAGCGTATTCTTGAAGAACACAGGGAAGACGACGAAGAGGAAGTAACAGAGGAACAGCCGGAAGAGTGATTTTTACATTGCTTAGTAAACTAGGAGGGAGTAGAGTATGGTATCACTTGATGAATCATTGGTTGCAAGGTTGAAGAAAGGCAGCAAACATTACGAAGTGCTTGTAGATCCTGACGGGGCACTGGAGTTCAAAAAGGGCGGCGATGTAAAGATCGAGGACATTCTTGCAGTAGAGTCAGTCTTCGAAGACGCCAGTACCGGGGACCATATAGCAGAGTCCGATCTTGCCAGTGCATTCGACACCACTGACGTGTTCGAGATCGCAGCACACATTATCAAGCACGGTGAACTTCAGCTTACTAAAGAGCAGAGGAAACACATTCTTGAGGAAAAGACCAAACAGGTAATTTCCATTATTGCACAGAACGCTATCAACCCACAGACAAGGACACCTCATCCACCTGCACGTATCGAGAAGGCAATGGAAGAGGCAAAGGTTCACATCGATCCGCTCAAGAGCGTTGATGAACAGGTGAACATTGTCATGAAGGCTATCAGACCTATCATACCTATCCGCTTCGAGGAAGTAGAGGTAGAGGTCAAGATCCCTTCAGAGTATGCCGGAAAATCATATGGTGATATTGCAAAGTTCGGCACTATGCTCAAAGACAGGTGGGAGAATGACGGTTCATGGGTTGCTGTTGTAAAGATGCCTGCAGGATTGCAGAATGATTTTTACGGTCTTGTTAACCATCTGACAAAAGGGGATGCAGAAACCAAACTTTTGTAAGAGGTTAGTTCATGGATAGGAAAATCGTAATCCCCGGCCAGCTCCTTTCTGATAAAGAGGGCATGTCCGGTGCTGGAACATATGTAAAGGACGGCAAGGTCTATTCCCTGCTGTACGGAATTGCAAACGTCAAGAACAACGTTTCAGTTGTACCTTTTTCAGGAAAATATCTTCCTTCACGCAAGGATTTCATAATTGGTACTGTAATTGATGTGACACCTTCGAACTGGATTCTGGAAACCGGTTCCCCTTATGACGGATTGCTTCATGTTTCCGAATACCCGAAACGTGTCGACTCCTCGGAAATGAGGAAATATGTTGATGTCGGGGATTGCGTGATCGTTCGTGTAAAAGATGTCAGCAAGTCCATGAAGGTGGAGCTTACCATGCGTGAGCCCGGTACAAGGGTGCTGACAAAAGGCCGTATCATCGATATTATGCCTGCAAAGGTACCTCGTGTGATCGGTCACAGTGGTTCCATGGTCTCGATCCTTAAGAAAGAATCAGGCTGTGATGTGTTCGTAGGAAAGAACGGACGTATCTGGATCAATGGAAAAGCAGGTGATATGGATCACCTGGCAGATGCGATCGAAATGATCGAACGTGAATCTCATATATCCGGTTTAACGGATAAAGTGAGCAGGTTCCTTAAAAATGAGCCCGAAGAGGTTTCAGTGTCTGATGCGGATGAGCTGATAGAGGAAGAAAGGTCATCTCTGCCCGCAAAAGAGGACAACGTTTCAGAAGAAACCTATCGTAAGGTCGATGCCCTGTTAGATGAAGATGTAGATGAGGCATAAGAAGGCCCTGCTGAATTATGGGAGTAAAGAGATGAAATTGGAGATTGAATATGAGTGATAAACCGGAAAAATTTATTGATGAGAACGGGATTCGCCTTGACGGCAGGCGTGCTGATGAGATCCGCCCTATGACCGTCGAGATGGGCGTGCTCTCAAGGGCCGATGGTTCCTGTTATCTTGAATGGGGTAACAACAAGGTCCTTGCTGCTGTCTATGGTCCAAGGGAACTCCACCCACGCAGGCTTCAGCGCCCGGGTGAGGCTCTGGTGAGATACAGGTACAATATGGCAGCTTTCTCTGTAGAGGACCGCATAAGGCCTGGTCCAAGCAGGAGAAGTACCGAGATATCAAAGGTAAGCGGAGAAGCATTCGAACCTGTTGTCATGAAGCAGTATTACCCATCTGCTGTTATCGATGTATTCGCAGAGGTCCTTCAGGCTGATGCCGGAACAAGGACAGCTGCTATCAACGCTGCAACACTTGCATTGGTTGATGCCGGTATTCCTATGAAGGGACTGGTAGCTGCCTGTGCTGTCGGTAAGGTGGACGGTCAGCTTGTTCTTGACCTTAACAAACCTGAGGACAACTATGGTGATGCTGACCTCCCTATTGCAATGACCGAGGATGGCGACATTACTCTGTTGCAGATGGATGGTAACCTTACTGCTGATGAGATCACCAGAGGTATCGAGATGGTAAAGAAAGGCTGTGAGCAGATATTTGAGATACAGAAAGCTGCTCTTATGTCAAAGTTCGGTACCATTGAAGAGGAAGAGGTCCTGGAAGACGCTGAACTTCAGGCCGAGCTCGAGTCCGAGGAAGAAGAGGTTTCCGAAGCAGTTGAGGAAGAAGAAGCTGTTGAAGAAAGCGAAGACCTTGAAGAGGAAGAGGACGAAGAGGTCGAGGATGCTGAAGAGGCTGAAGCTATGTTCGAAGAAGACGTCACTGAATTTGAAGTGACCGAGGCTGAGAATGAAGAAGAGGTAGAGTCAGTCGAGGAAGAACTCTCTGAGGAAGCAGAATTAGATGAAAGTGCTTCAGTGCCTGAGGAAGAAGGTGAGAAATATGAGCAATGAAGCTGTATCAAGACTTAAAAAAGATTATATATTCAATCTTGCTCTCAAGGGTGAGCGTGAGGATGGTCGTGCATTTGACGAGATTCGTGATATCAGGCTTGAGACCAACGTTATAGACAAAGCAGAAGGTTCTGCAATGGTATACATGGGTGATACCCAGGTACTTGTAGGTGTAAAGCTTCAGGTCGGCACACCATTCCCGGATTCTGCTGACCAGGGTGTTATCATCACCAGTATGGAACTGAACCCTATTGCTTCCCCTGACTTCGAAGCAGGTCCTCCAAGGCCAAAGGCCATTGAAATGGCACGCGTGGTAGACCGTGGAATCCGTGAATCAGGCGCAATTGATTTAAACAAGTTGTGTATTACGGAAGGAGAAGAGGTCTGGATGGTCTTTATTGACGTCCATGTCCTGAACGACAGCGGAAACCTGCTGGATGCAGCATCACTTGGTGCAATCTCAGCTCTCATGACTGCAACCGTCCCGGCAGAACGCGAAGGCCGTGGAGAGGACATGAAGATGCCTATTCGTGAGATGCCTGTATCACTTACCTTTGTCAAGGTCGGTGGTGAGTACTTCATCGATGCAAGCAACAACGAAGAATCAGTATGTGACACAAAGGTTACTATTGTTTCAAACCAGGATGGTTCGATCTGTGCTATGCAGAAGAGCGGTGCAGGTTCGCTTTCAGAAGAGAAGTTCCTGAAAGCTGTTGAAAAATCATGTGAGATAGGTGCTAAGATAAGGGAGGAATTCCTTCTTAACATCTGAATTGATCGATGCTCATCGTAGTGATTCATGACGATTATAACGATCATTATAAGCCCGATTATTAAGGAATCCATATCAAGGAGACGATTATAATGGCAAAAAAATACTCAAGGAAAGGACGTGTGTCCCGATCTGCAGGAAGGTTCGGCACACGCTATGGAAGAAGAGACCGTAAGCTGGTTGCGGATCTTGAAGAAAAGATGCACATGCCACACAAGTGTGCAAACTGTGCACGCCTGACTGTAAAGAGAGTTGGGACTGGCATCTGGAAATGTAAAAAGTGTGGATATACCTTTGCAGGTGGCACATACCTTCCAACTACTACAGTAGGTAGTACTGTAATGAGGTCTGTTAAGAAAGCCACTGAACAGGTTGAGTAATCATATGGACTACAAGTGTACTCGATGCAAGCGCCCGGTCGAGATCGACTATGAATATACAGGTATCCGCTGTCCTTACTGCGGACACAGGATACTTGTAAAAGAAAGGCCACAGGCATCGATCAAAACAGTAAAAGTCGAGTAAGAAGTATGTTAATAACTTCTTCTCGCAAACCTTCTGTCAATACTCGCACTTTGTGCAAGTATTTGGCATCCTTTTTTAATTGTAAATATCTGACCCGGGGAAAAATGGGTCTTGCTGAAGTGATGTCATATTCCGATGATCCTCATGTAATGGTCGTCGGTGATTATCATGGCAGTCCCGGCAGTCTCTTGTTCTACGGTGAGGGTGGAGATGAGCTTTTATCCATTCGTCTGAGCATGTTCTATCCCGAGGACTATAAGTTCACGAATTTAAAGTCCTTTGAACCGGTCATTATGGGTGAATCGGAAGTTGGAAATCTCCTTGCACATTACTTTGATATTTATCAGGATGACTGTTATGGGGAAGGTAAATGTATTAAAGTTGAAGGTGACCATTTGGAGTTCTTCTATTCCGGAAAGTTGCTTTTCAGACTTAATATAAAGAGCTACAGGGTTCCGGGGGCAGACAATTGAAGCTATCTTCTGAATCGGTCATACTGATGGATGATCCTGAAGCTGTTTACCGGTCTATTCTCCCTGAACTTGAAAGTACCGTGACCGACCGTTCTTCTGTGGATGTGGAGGTAAGGGACTCCTCGCTTGTAATGAGGGTGAATTCAGATGACATCATTTCCATGCGTTCCACGTTAAATACCTGGCTTCGTCTTATACAGATCGCGCACGACGTATGTGTGGTCGGCAGGAGTGCCTTCAAGGGCGCATAAGATACCCTGCTTTCTGTTTTGCTTTCTTATTAATAGAAACATTAAAATCATTTCAGGTTTATTGACTGGTCAGGTGAAACCAAAATGAGTTCAGAAATACCCCCACAAGTACAGAACCAGCTTGCACAATTGCAGCAGGTTCAGCAGCAGGCGCAGTCTCTTGCAATGCAGAAGAACCAGATGTCTTCCATGCAGAAAGAGATCGAAATGGCGCTTGAAGAGCTTGAAAAGCTTTCCGATGATGCTGTTGTTTACAGGGCTGTAGGAGACCTTCAGATCCAGTCCAACAAGGAAGAGACCGTAGCAAAATTGAAAGAAAGGCTTGAGACACTTTCATTAAGGCTTCAGTCAATCTCCCGCCAGGAAGAGCGCATCTCAAAGCGTTTTACCCAGCTTCAGGAACAACTTCAGCAGTCAATGGGTACACAGGGACAGTAATCCTTGTAAACCCGCCTATTATCTTTTTACGTGAACTCTGTTCCTCCGGATCATGCTTCTGTAAAAAGATGAGAGGTAGCAATGCAGGTTGATGAAGTTGGCTTCTACAATCGACTTCTGGATTATCACAATATCTTATATCTATGCCATCGTAATGCCGATCCCGACGCCATAAGCAGTGCATTTGCACTCTCTGAGGCAATCGGGGGTACCGTAGGGCTGGTTGACGGGTGTAACAGGGTTGCATCCCTTCTTGTAGATAAACTGGAGATCGATGTAGTAGAAAGCCCGGATCCGAAAGATTATGATCTGGTAGTCGTAGTAGATACATCTACCAGCGCACAGCTTAATGATATAGAACTTTCCAATTACTGCGTGATAGACCATCATGCAACCACCGCACTTACTGAAAATGCTTCTTTTTATCTTCACCGCAATGCAACGTCGGTGGCAGAGATCGTTTACGATGTCCTGAATTGTATGGGTGCTCCCATTATGCATAGGATGGCACTGGGATTGATGGCAGGCATTGTTACTGATACCGGTCATTTCAAACATGCAACAAGCAAGACCTTCAAGACCTTTGGCGAGATCATCGAGTCAAGTGGTGTGGAGTATGCAGAAGTGCTTGACATGATGGCATCCACTCCACAGGATGTTTCAATGAGGATCGCAATGCTCAAGTCTGCTTCACGTGCAACAATAGAGCGTGTGGGCAACTGGCTGGTTGTGACCTCAAATGTAAGTTCCTTTGGAGGCTCTGCATCGTCCATGCTGATCAATATTGGCGGTGATGTTGCTTTTGTGGGAACTGCCCGGGGTGAAAGCATAAGGGTAAGTGGTCGCGCAAAGCGTGATGCTGTGAATGCGGGTGTTAACCTTGGCAAGATCATGGAAGAGATCAGTGGTCACTATGAAGGTACAGGCGGAGGCCATGCAGGTGCTGCAGGTATTGATGTTGTTGCCGATATGGATACTGTGCTCTTTGAATGCGTCGAGTCTGTAAAACAAATATTGCAAGGAAAGGAAAACCCGTTGAGTTTATAAATGGTTATGACAAAACCATCATCAATATTAATCAACAATAGTGTGATACTATGATAGAATACTGGAATCCACAGATCGAGAGAATGCCTGTCGACGAGTTAAAAAAAGTACAGGAACAGAAATTATGCCAGCTCGTGAAATATGTTTATGAGCATTCTCCTTTTTACAGGAAGAGGTTCGATGAAGCAGGTGTAAAACCCGAGGACATAAAGACACTGGATGATGTTACAAAGCTTCCGTTCACATTCAAGCAGGACCTTAGGGACACCTACCCGACAGGTATGTTCTGTGTTCCCAACAACAAGCTTGTACGATTCCACGTTTCATCCGGAACTACCGGTAAGCCAACAGTTGTCGGTTACACTGATAATGATATCAAAGCATGGTCTACTTCCCTTGCACGTGCACTGACATCCATTGGTGTCGGAAGGGACGATGTCATGCAGATAGGTTATGGCTACGGTCTTTTCACAGGTGGTCTTGGTATGCACTATGGTGCTGAGGAAGCAGGCTGTACTGTTCTTCCAACAAGCTCCGGTAATACTGAAAGGCAGATCGAGCTTATGCAGGACCTTGGCTCCAGTGTGATCGCATGCACTCCTTCCTACCTTCTGTTCATGATCGAGGCAGCAAGGGAGGCAGGTATCAGCTTTCAGGATGACACAAAACTTCGTGTGGGTGTACTTGGTGCTGAGCCATGGTCAGAGGAGATGCGTAAGAGGATCGAGGATTCCACAGGTATCAAAGCATACGATATTTTCGGAACATCCGAACTTAGCGGCCCCCTCTTTACTGAATGCCAGTACCAGAAAGGTATCCACATATGGGCAGACCAGTTCCTTGTGGAGGTCATCAACCCTGAGACCGGTGAACCTGTGCCGAACGGAGAACGTGGTGAGCTTGTGATCACAACACTTGTGAAAGAAGCATTGCCACTTATCAGATACAGGATCGGGGACATAACCGTACTTAACTGGGACGAATGTGAATGTGGACGTACACACCCACGTATTATGCGTGTGCTCGGACGTGCTGATGACATGCTTATCGTTCGTGGAATCAATGTATTCCCCGGACAGGTCGAATCAGTCCTTATGAAGATCCCTGAGGTAGGTGAGCACTTCATGATCATCGTTGACAGGATCAACGAACTTGACGTCATGAAGGTGCAGATCGAAATGAATGAGGCTGCTTTCAGTGACAAGATCAATGATCTCATGGACCTTGAGAAAAAGGTGGGTGGAGCCCTTAAGAGCGTACTGAACATTGCTGTCAAGGTCGAACTTGTTGAACACGGTTCACTTCCACGTTCAATGGGCAAGGCAAAGAAAGTGATCGATAACAGAAAGATATAATACATTAGAAACAGTCATTCTAATAGAACTTAAGGGGTTGATCTCATAGAAGAGAAAATGATCAAACAGATCTCATTATTTGCAGAGAACAAGCCGGGAAGGCTTGCAAACATTGCTGAGAAGTTCAAGGAAGCCGGCATTAACATTCGTGCATTTACCATTGCAGAGGCCGGAGACTTCGGAATAATCAGGATGGTTGTGGATGAACCGGATATGGCTCACAAAGTACTCCATGATGCAGGATTCACTGTATCGGAGACCAATGTCCTTGGTGTGGAGATGGAGGATATTCCGGGGCAGCTTGCAATGATCGCAGATGTTCTCAGTGAAAAGAACATCAATATCGATTATGCTTATGCATTTGTCACAAAGACCGAGAAGGCTTTCCTTATCGTACGTGTGAATGACATCAGGGGTGCTGTAAAGGCCCTTGATGGTGCAAGCGTTCGTTTGCTCGACATGAGTGACGTACACAACATTTAACTGGATAAATGCACTGTGAAGGTGCATATCCTTTCCTTTTCTTTTCGTTTCTTTTTTGATTTATATATCTCAGTAACGTTTTTATATCAGCTTTTCAAATTTCGTGCATGGAAGATAATTCGATTAAAAATTGGGAATCGGTTTTAAAAGACAAAGTTCACGGTGCTCACACCACTGTTATTGGTGAACGCCAGGGAAAGAAGGTTCTTGGTATCATAGGTCAGCATGAAGAGGTCAAGAGCATTATTCCATCCGTCATAACCGTTAAAGGGAAGAGTTCCCCGGGTGGGAACCTTGTTGCAAAGGTTCTGCGTCCTGATGAGAGAGGCAACCTTCGAATGCTTATTTCTCATGGAACCTCATCACAGGAAATAAGGATCGTTACAACCGTTGCCACTCACGATGAAGGTGAGCGTGTAATGGAAGAACTTAACGCTATGCTTTTTGATATCTAAGTCTATACAGGTGTATACTATGTTCATCGGGGTTGATCACGGTACAAATGCGATGCGTTTTGCCGGGATCGATAAGGATGGTGTAAGGACATTCGAGCTGCCACGTTCAGAAGTGGCTACCATGTCAGGAGAGGAGATCCTCGGATCATTTACATCCGGTCTTGGAGTTGATATCTCCGATATCGAACTTGCTGCTGTCACCTATTCCATGGGCGATGGTATAACTGCCATTGAGGATCTCAGGAATGTCAAATCCCGCGGAGTCGTAAGCATTGAAGGTGTCGGGAAGAAGACCGGTGCAGGTACTCTTGTCTTTGATGCGATCAAAGACTCGGTCATACCTGCTGTGCTGATCCCGGGAATCCATTCGAAGAGCAATACTGACCCCCGATTGAACGTTTTCTCACATTCGACCAGTCCTGAAAAGATCGGGATCGCATACAATGCCAGATGCAAAGGTGTGGACAACCTTGTGGTCTCCGATATTAGTTCCAATACAGTGACAGTTGGTGTTTGTGGAGGCAAGCTTACAGGTGCCATAGATGCATGCATATTTGCTCCCGGTACCCAGCACGGTCCTCTTGACCTTGAGGCTATCAGGGATGTCGATGCAGGCAAATACAGTGCCAATGAGGCCTTCATGAATGCCGGGGTATTGAGCCGCAGTCCTTATTCCAGTGTGAATGAGCTTCTCAAAGCATTGGATGATGGTGAGGATGAAGCTGTGCTTGCAATGGAACGCATCTCACTCTTTGCGGCCATGGAGATCGCCGCAATGCAGGTTCTCATGGAAGACCTCGGATCGCATGGTAAAGTATTCCTTGCCGGTTCCATGGGTGAGCATGAGTTCGTCGTGGAGCGTATAGGAAAGCATCTGAGTGTTATGCCGGAGGTGCTTGGTAAATGGAGTGCTGCAATAGGTTGTGCAGAGATCGCCCGTGACATCGCCGGCGGTGCTAATCATATCCTTGGACTTGAGGTCCATTTTGAATCCTGAAATTCAAAATTTAATAATAGGCTTATGATCTTTCATATCTGTAATTCCTACTTCTTATTTTTTTAAAATTCCCGGTCTTGACCATAAGGACCTTTTAGTAAAGGTCAGGTCTCCTATCATCGAATACAGGGATCGCTTTTCTTGTTTTTTCCATTATTTCCGTATCGATCTCATGGATGATGTAACATTCTTTATCTTTTGAATCTGCAAGGACGTTTCCAAGAGGGTCAAGTATCATTGTAGCCCCGAAGAATGTGGAATCCGGATCAGAACCTGTCCTGTTGCAGGCGATATGGTATATCTGGTTCTCAACAGCACGTGCTGTGGCAAGGGATCGCCACTGGTATTCCCTCGGATTCGGGAATTCGGCAATGGTCACGAGGATATCGGATCCTGCGATCACCAGTTTTCTTGCTATTTCGGGGAAACGCATCTCATAGCAGATCTCCAGGCCGACGGTAAGGTCATAGCTCTTCAGGTATATAGGTTGGATATCGTTTCCGGCTGTGAAATACCCCTTTTCCCTTCCGAATGGATGTGTTTTGGTATAGGTTCCAGCAAGTTCACCCTTTTCGATGCAGAACCCAAGATTTGTGAATATGGTTGTGTCTTCCTGTTCTTTTTTTTCGATTATTGAACCTATCATGACACATGAGTTCTTTTTTGAGAACTCTTTCAGCCTTTCGATCGTAGGGAATGGTTCAGACTCGCCTGCATTTTCCAGATCCTCATAGCAGAAGCCGGTAGAGAATACTTCCGGGAGGACGATGAGGTTTGCACCTTGTGAGATAGCCTTCTCTGAAAGCATGAGCGCTTTGCTGATGTTTTCATTTTTATTGCACTGTGAGATGTCCATCTGGATGGCTGCAGCTTTGATCTTATTCACTTGAAGTCCCTCTGCTCATTTTGGATTGTTTCTCTTGTTCTCTGTATATATTTATTTGCTGTAACGTTACATTAATATGTATCTACTTTCTTTTAGAGCCCAAATTAAGCTAAAGCAACCTTAATGAGGCTATTATTGTGAGTGATGAACTTTTTGATCTGCAGGTCGGTTATGTCAAATTCAGTAACCCCATAGCCCTTGCACCAATGGCTGGTATTACCAATAGTGAGTTTGCGAACACCCATGCAAAGAATGCCGGTCTTGCTGTGATCGGTGGCTATAATCTGGACAGTGAGACGAATGCAGCCGCTTCCAAACTTGTTGAGAAAGGCCGGGATGAGTTCATAACAGATTCTCCGCTGGAATTCCTTGAAAATGAGGTGAAGGCTGTCAATATTAATGGTGCTGTGGCTTTCAATGTCAGGAGCACGACCCTTGAACCATTGCTCAAAGCCGCTGAGATCATAAAAGATGCCGGTTATATTCTTGAGCTGGATGCTCACTGCAGGCAGGAAGAAATGGTCTCTATCGGTGTTGGCGAAGCACTAATGAAGGATATGCCAAGACTTGCGGACTGGATTTCTAAGATAAAAGAGACCGGTGTCGTCCTTTCCGTAAAGGTAAGGGCAAACGTTGTTGATGATATCGCCCTTGTAAGGGCCGTGGAAAATGCAGGTGCGGACATTCTTCACCTTGATGCTATGAAGGAAGGTGCAGGCGCGGACCTGAGTGCGATACTGCGTGTACGTGATTCTTCCAGGCTTTTCCTTATTGGGAATAATTCTATTCTTGATTTCTATGATGCCAAAGAGATGTTCTCAAGAGGCGCTGACATGGTCTCTGTCTCAAGAGGCGCTCTTCAGGATCCGCATCTGATCGACGATCTTGTCGAGGAAATAACCTTGCTTCAGGAACAGATCGGCTGGTATAATTCACCCAAACACGTCTGTCGCGGCGAGGGAGACCTTCGGGGACTTGCATTCTGCTGTCTTCCGGTCAAACCCTGTGCTGTGCACAACAAGGCAGGACAGCTTGGCTACAGCCCCAAGGAGTTTGCTAACATCAAAATGGAGTTTGCAAAGGGAACACCTCTTGAATTCGGAGACAGTACCTGTTTTGGCAGTCTTGTATGGTGTTGTAAGATTTCAAAGCCCTGCTACTTAAGGGACGGTGTCCTCGACCTTCTCGATCTTTCTGCATCAGATTATATGAAACTGAAGAAAGACCTTGCAACTTATATATTAGATAATGCTAAAAAACCTGTGAATGAATTCTGATTACTGCGGGCAGGTATCTGATGAAGCTTGCTGCAGCTACAGTTCTGCAGCATCATACATCGCACGCTGTGCCCAGCTTGCAATGGTCCTGGAGGTCTCATCATCCCCGAAACCGGGAAATATAGACCGTCATCATGACTATGATGACACCAGGTATGAGCATTTTCTTGCATCGGCTATCAGCGTCTCTCCTGTAATTGAGAATGCCGCCCGTGGGTGTGCATCTATTGGTGAGAGCCTTAAAAATGCCGTTTACCAGAGCAATTGCTGGCAGAGCGGTGGTAACACCCACTTTGGGGCATTCCTTCTGCTTATACCGCTTTCCATGGCCGCAGGTCAACTTCTGGACAATGGCGGGGAATTTGATGTTGACCGGCTTGTGAGCCGTGCCCATGACATCGTCCGGGCAGCAGATACTGAAGATGCCCTGGACTTTTACCGCTCCTTCAGTTCAGCAGGAGTTCGTGTGAACGATGTTGATGAGTTCGACCTTCAGGATGAAGGCTCCCTTGCTTCATTAAAAGAAGATGGCGTGACCTTATATGACCTGATGGGGATCTCGCAGGATTATGACCAGATCGCCAATGAGTGGGTTAGTGGTTTTAAGAACTGTGCATATTGTGCACAGACAATAATTCGCCTGATGACGGCTTCCGAAGGTGAGGATAGAATTGATGACATCAATCATGTGATCGTTTATACATTTTTGAAATTGCTTTCGGAAAACCCTGATACGTTCATCAGGACAAAGACTAATATAGAAACAGCGGAAAATGTTTCTGTGCAGGCAAAGTATATTATTTCAAAAATAGAAAATAACGGTTATGATCTCAACGCGTTCCGGGGAGACATTGAAGATTTCGATGAGAAATTGCTGGAAAAGAAATTGAATCCGGGATCGACAGCTGATATCATCATAGCAGGCATTTTCATAGCATTGCTTGGGGGTTTGAGATTTTAATGGCACATATAGATCTTGATACGTTTGGAATAACTGAAGGCATAAATGAAATGATCGTGACCACTTATCAGGGATGGTCTCCAAATGCTGCTCCAATGGGAATTGTCCGAAAAGATGATGAACTGCTGGTGAGGCTTTTTAAAGGTTCGACAACATACAGCAATGTAATGGCAGAGCGCATGCTTGTGGCAAACCTTGTCTATGATCCTGTTCTTTTTGTGCGCACCACTTTTGGTGACATTGATGATTCGGAGTTCGATGTTTTCACACATGATGAGCGCCATTTTTCAGTGCTTAAGGATGCCGTTTGCTGGGCTGTCTTTGAGTGTACTGACGTAAAGGAAACATCTGAAGCACTGGTGGCAAAACTTAAACCTCTGCATGCACGGATGAACCAGCAGGTCTTCAAGTCGGTGAATCGTGGGTTTAATTTGCTGATCGAATCTTGTGTGCATGCAACACGCTACGAGCTGACAAAAGATGAGAAATATATGAGACTTATTAAGGCCTATTCCTGCACGGTGAACAAATGCGGTGGCAAACCTGAAAAGCAGGCAATGAAGCTTCTTCTGGACCACCTTGGGGAGAATAAATAACGTATGTCCGGACGTTTCATGGAAATTGCCGTGGAAGAAGCACGCAAAGGAATTCGGAACAATGAAGGCGGCCCTTTCGGAGCTGTTATTGTAAAGGACGGCAAGATCATCTCCAGAGGTCACAACAAGGTCCTTAGCACCAACGATCCTTCTGCACATGCTGAAATTGTCGCGATACGCGAGGCTTCTTCAATTCTTGATACCTTTGATCTTTCAGGTTGCGAACTTTATGCAACCACAATGCCCTGTCCAATGTGCCTATCTGCCATATGCTGGGCACATATTGGGAAAATTTACTATGGGACCAGTACCGAGGACGTTGCTTCAATAGGGTTTGATGATGGCAAGATATATGAGATCCTGAGAAAAGGTGCTTCAGCATCCGTATTGGAAAAGTCCAATATCGAATGTGAAGGCTGCCGTAAGTTACTGGTTGAATGGGAGAAAAAACCGGATAAGATCATGTACTGATCAATTACCGGAATCAGATTCATAGTCGAGCGTTTCTTTTGCTTCCTCTTCCCTTCCAAGTTTTAAGAGAATTTCTGCTTTATTTTCACGTGCTGCGATGAGGTCCGGCTCTATCATAATCGCATTTGTGAAAGCAGTTATTGCATCCTCATCCCTTCCAACCTCTGCAAGGCAGTTGCCAAGGCTGTACCAGGCATCGGAGAATGACTGTTTTATCTCAAGAGCATTCCTGTATGCTTCTATGGCCTCTTCCATTCTGCCAAGTTTATTGAGTGTATTTGCTTTACTGTACCAGACCCCTGAAGCATTTGTCTTCAATGTGGGATCCGGGTTGATGTTCAGGAAGGAATATCTGGGGAACTCAAAGTTCAGAATGCCTGCATATTCAATAGCCTTTTCATATGCTTCAAGTGCATCTTCGAAAAGCTCCATCTGGTAGAGGGCATTGGCCTTGCAGTACCATGGGTCAGGCATTTCCGGTTGCATTTCAATAGCCCTGTCAAGTACCTGTAATGCTTCTTCATATCTGCTGATGCTGAATAGTACGAAACCTTTGCTGAATGTGATCTTTGGATCATCCGATCTCTTGCTCAGTGTTTCATCAATGATATCAAGGGTATCTTCGTATCGCTGAAGCCTGAAAAGAATGAAACATTTGTTGAACCTGATGTCCATTGCCCTTTTGTCAACGTTTGCTGCTTCTTTTTCCATGCCTTCTTTCAGGAGCATTTGCTGCATTTCATCCAGCATATCTGCGGCTTCATCGTATTTTTCCAGTGCTTCTTCATATCGGCCAAGTTCAAAAAGGACGTATCCCTTCCCATATGTACTCTCTGCCATTTTTTCCATCTGTTTGAGCTTTCGCCTGAAAGATGACTGGTCAATTATATTCTTGAAAATGCCCATAGGTTGAATTACTCTAAGAATAGTGATATAGTTTTTGCAGGAAGGCCATGTCTAATTGTTTCTTCCTTATGTTTCCATCCTGTTATTTTTCCCGACGAGGTCTGGGTCTGATTCTTTATTGCAATTATATATTGTGAGCAATGTATTCACTTAAATTGCGAATTATGTCCTATTAAGGGCAATATATCATTAATATGGGACATATCTATAAAAAACAAAACGAATTTTTGTATGTTTCTTGTATTAATGTATAAATAGGTTCACTATCTTATACATGTTTACAGACCTGGAGTTGATCGTATCACTGCCAAAAAAACGGATATTGGTAAGGCAAAAAAACCATTTCTTGATGCAGAATCCATGGAGGAGGTGTTTACTTCTGTGATCAACTCAAGTCCTGCGATGGTCTTTGTCTGGAGAGAAGATGAAGGCTGGCCCGTGGATTTCGTTTCTGAGAATATCTCCCAGCTTGGTTATGATGCAGACGATTTTGTCTCCGGTAAGCTTCGCTATATTGATATTCTCCATCCGGATGATGCAGGAATGGTCATGTCCGAAGCATTACGTCATGTGAACAAAGAGGATGCAAGCTTTGATCTGAGATATCGTATTCTCACAAGATCGGGTAAGGTTCGTTGGGTTGATGAGAGGACCTCCGTTCATTATGATGAGTCTGGCAATATCAGGTTCTACCATGGTATCGTGGTTGATATTACTGAACAGAGGATGGGCGATATGGCTTTGCTGGATGGCGCCCTTGAAATGAAGAGCACGCTGGAATCGGTCATCAATTCCAGTCCTGTTGTCGTATTCCTTTGGAGGGCAGACGAGGACTGGCCGGTAGAGTTCGTTTCGAAGAACATTGATATGTTCGGTTACTCTGTGGAAGATTTTACCTCTGGTAAGCTTGTTTATGGGGACATTGTACATCCGGATGACATTGGTCGTGTGCGTGCAGGAGTATCTAAATCTGCAGAAGGTGGTTATTCTGATTTCTTCCAGGAATATAGGATACTCACAAAAGCAGGTGAGATCAGGTGGGTTGATGAAAGGACGCACCTTCATCATAATTCAAAGGGTGAGGTCACATATCTTCAGGGTATCATCGTTGATATCACCGGGCGCAAGAAAATAGAAAATGCGTTGCATGCCGAAGAGATGCGTATTGAGGCCCTGCTTAACCTCTACCAGATGACGGATTCATCCATTCAGGAGATCGTTGATTTTTCATTGAATGAAGCGGTCGGCCTGACAGGAAGTGAGGTTGGTTATCTTGCTATTGTTGGTGAGGATGGGAAGACCGTTTCTATCGAATCCTGGTCCGGGGAAGCAATGAAGGAATGCTTCGTAAAGGGCAGGAAAGCATCATCTCATATTGATCATGCGGGTCTTTGGATAGAGTCCATGCAGCAGAAGCTTCCTGTTATTATCAATGATTATTCGGAGGAGAATCCCTCTAAGAAAGGTTATCCTGAAGGTCATATAGGGATCACAAGGTTCCTGAGCATACCTATATCTGACAGGGATGAAATTGTTGGCCTTGTTGGGCTTGGTAACAAGAATGAGGACTACGACCTTTCGGATGTGAGGCAGGTCACTCTCCTTATGAATGGTATGTGGAACATACTGCTTCACAAGAAGGCAGATTGGGAACTTCGCCGCTCCCTTGATATACAGAACATCCTTGGGGATGTTATCAAAAGCAGCCCTGCAGTTGTCTTCTTATGGCGTGCTGAGGAGAACTGGCCTGTTGAGTTCGTTTCAGAGAATGTTGCCCAGTTTGGGTATTCTGTAGATGATTTCATCTCAGGCAAACTCGTGTATGGTGACATCGTGCACCCCTATGACCTGGAACGTGTGCAGAAGGAACTTGCCAAGAGAGTGGATGCAGGTTTCATGGACTTTAACCAGGAGTATCGCATATTCACCAAGTTTGGCGATGTGCGCTGGGTCGATGAGAGGACCTTTATTAAACATGATGAGGAAGGAAATGTGAAGTACCTGCAGGGTATCATCGTGGATGTGACCGACAGGAAGCATTCTGATGACTTCATGCATATCCAGCTTGATCTTGATACGGTACTTAATTCTGCTAATACCATTGAGGAAACCTTTGAACAGATGCTCAACTTCAGCCTGAAGGTGGACCCGGTGGATTCCGGAAGACTTTATCTTCTGGATAATGTGACGGGTGACATGAAGCTTGTAGCACACGAAGGCCTGTCGGAACGCTTTGTGAGGGATACTGCTGTTTTTCCGAAGAGCTCCGTCCAGAACCGCCTGATTATGACCGGGCAGCCAGTTTACAAACATCATTCCGAACTTAATGCTATTGGTACAGGGGAGAAGCTCCGCTATGAAGGACTTCATGGGACTGCCATCATTCCTGTGAAACATGAAGGTAATGTCATAGCAGCCCTTTGTCTTTCATCGCACAGTGAATATGAGATTCCTGACAACTCGCGCAGTTCTCTTGAAACGATAGCTAACCAGATCGGTATCGCGATCTCCAAAATGCATGCCGAGTCCGGTATCTCTCAAAAATATGATGACTTGCGGTCACTTGTTGATATGATGGATGAGTTGCTGGTGGTTATGGATATGGATGGCTATGTCCTTTATGCCAACAAGGTGGTAGGGGACTATCTGGGATTTGTCGAGGATGAAGTTTCTGAAATGCATTATCTTGAATTGCATCCTGAATCCGAATGGGACCAGGTGGATTCGGTCCTGTCAAAAGTAAAGGTAGGGAAGACCATTGTCTTCGAGACGCTCATGGTAGGTATTGAAGGATCGCCGTATAAGGTTGAAACAAGGCTTGTGTGCGGGGAATGGTCGGGGCAGCCATGTATTCTTTCTACATCACGTTTCCTTGACTAACATTGGTTCTGTACGTTATCATGTAAACTTCAATATGCTTTCTTTTTGTATGCCGGAACACAACAACGAGCCTTATATACGAGTATGTAGATAGGATGTTCCAGCTTTTAAACGAGTGCTTCTGTTGAAGTACTTCTAATGTTTATCACGGAGTGTACAAATGAATCAGAAATATATAGCGATCTTTTTAGCGGTCATTATGGTCATGTCCATATTGCCTTTCTTTTTCACTGGGAATTCGAACCAGGCAAATGGGGACAGTTCGTCTTTTGAAGCAGCCAGTTTTGATTCCATACCTGGCAAGCATGTGGACTACGAACTGAACTCTATTGAAGACGGACTTGCACTGACAGCTGAGGATGCTGTTGCAGTGCAGTATTTTGATTTCCAGGCTATCAGTGGCACTCCACTAGAGCTGATCACGGGAAACACCTCACAGCTTGATGGTATCTATGGAGCACAGGTCACTAAGATGTATCGCGCACAATACATTAATGGAACAGAACTTAACATGCATTCGATCTCACCGCAGGTCGTAGCATTCCAATATTACCTTGCTCCTGAACTGTATAACGGATACCAGCTCCTGTCACGTGGGAACAATGTATACAATGTGGTTGGTGAACCAATGCTGTTTGGTGAGAAATCTCAACTTGAGTTTGCTCTTGACGCAATCGAAGGTGAAGCTGCACCAAATACTGAGTTTGGCAGGATCCTCGAATTCACAGATCCTGGGGCTGAGGTACAACAGTTGATTGTAGTGGATGACGGTTTTGCAGATCAATACTACTTTGAGTTAAATTTTGAGGATGAATCAACTCTCTCAAGGACCACGGTCTACCTTAACCCAACAGAAGGTACTATGAACAATGTAACAGCTCTTGCAGCTAACAGTTCAGAACGCGCTCTATCCTATGATGTATATTCAGAGGACGATATCCTGAAAGTTACTGTAACTTCAGATGTATCCAATTTCTATTCCCTGGCCATGGAGCCAGCATGGTGAGACTTTTCTCACCTTCTTTTCTTTGTTCATCTTTTTTACGTGATATGTGTCGTATTTTGGCGCAAGCTATATATGTGACTGTCACGATTCATAGCAAATACTTTGGTGGATGTAAGTGTGGTCCCATTAGGGAAAATACCCTTTCTTACTAAAGTGAATCACAATGAATAATGACAAGCCGTAGCATAAGATACGGTTTCGAAGGAGAATATAAACATGGCAAAATTTGACGTTCCTGACGAATTAGCAGATAAAGCACTTGAAGCAATCGAACTCGCAAGAGACACCGGTAAGATCAAGAAAGGTACAAACGAAGCAACAAAGGCTATCGAGAGAGGCATTACAAAACTTGCTGTCATTGCAGATGACATCGAGCCATCTGAGATCGTTGCTCATATCCCTGCTCTTTGTGAGGAAAAGAATACCCCATACATTTTTATTAAGCAGCAGAAAGAGCTTGGTGCAGCCTGTGGAATCGGAGTTGGCTGTGCAGCTGTTGTGATCACTGATGCAGGTAAGGGCAGCGAACTTGTAGAAGACGTTGCACAGAAAGTAGCTGCACTCAAATAAACGATAACCGGAGGCATCTCAAATGGCAGATGATGATACAGGCTTTGCAGCCGAGGTTATCGATGTGATCGGCAACACCGGTATGCATGGTGAAGCAAGCCAGATCCAGTGCAGGGTACTTGAGGGTCGTGACAAGGGCAGGATCATTACAAGGAACTGTGTAGGTCCGGTAAGGATTGGCGATGTTTTCATGCTTATGGAGACATCAAGAGAGGCTAAGAAATTAACTACCAGGTGATGATAATGGAACAGAGAAAATGTTCATTCTGTGGCGAGTTGCTTGAGCCGGGAACCGGCTTACTGTTCGCAAAGAAGGACGGTTCTACCTATTATTTCTGTTCTTCAAAGTGCAAGGGCAACTTCGATCTTGGAAGACTTCCAAGGCGTACTGTCTGGACAGAACAGGGCAGAATATTCCTGAAGAAAGCATAAGTAGGTGTATCTGATGGAAAGAACTTATGTTATGGTCAAGCCTGATGGCGTACAGCGCGGTCTTGTCGGTGAAATTCTTTCAAGGATCGAGAAGAGAGGACTCAAGCTCGCAGCTCTTAGGATGAATGTAATGGACGAGGCTATCGCAAAGGAGCACTACAAAGAGCACTCTGAGAGGCCATTTTTCGCTTCACTCGTTGAATATGTGACCTCTGGTCCATCCGTTTCAATGGTTGTTGAAGGTAAGGACTCTATCAAGATCATGCGTGCTGTGAACGGCGCGACAAATCCTGTAGAGGCAGTACCAGGCACCATTCGTGGTGACTTCTCAATTGAGACCGGAAGGAACGTTGTCCACGCATCCGATGCTCCGGAGTCAGCAGAACGTGAGATCGCTCTTCACTTCGAAGAGTCTGAGATCACAGGCTACACCAGGATCGATGAAGGACAGCTTTACGAGTAAGCTCAAAGGATCTAACCATCTGACAACTAAATGGTGTTCGGAAGCTTCAGGTCGGCAGATTTCCGGCCTGATGCAGATGGCATCTTTAAAGGGCTTTTAAGGCCCTGCTATATTTTTCGCTGATCAGATCAATATGATTATTCCAGAGGAATTTGCACTATGGCCGTAAACGATAACTTAAGGACCCCAATCGTATGTGTGATGGGGCATGTAGACCACGGAAAGACCTCACTGCTCGACAACATTCGCGGAAGTGCTGTTGTATCCGGAGAAGCTGGTGCTATAACCCAGCACATAGGAGCAACAGAGGTTCCTATTGAATCCATTGTGGAGAAATGTGGTGATCCCGGTCTGCTTAATAGGTTCATCGTTCCGGGACTTTTGTTCATTGACACTCCCGGCCATCATGCTTTTACGACCCTGAGGAGTCGTGGTGGAGCTCTTGCAGACCTTGCTGTTGTTATCGTGGACATCAATGAGGGTTTCAAACCCCAGACCATTGAAAGTCTGCACATATTGAAGCAGCATAAAACACCTTTTATAGTGGTTGCAAACAAGATCGACAAGATCCATGGCTGGAACCCGCAAAAAGGTGCTCCTTTCCTGGCTTCTTACAACAAGCAGAGTGAACATGTGAGGGCAAGCCTGGACACCAAGTTCTATGAGGTCGTAGGTGAACTGTATAATCATGGTTTCAGCTCGGACCGATATGATCGTGTGGCTGATTTCCAGCACAACATCGGTGTCATACCTATCAGTGCTATGACAGGAGAAGGGATTCCTGATCTTTTGATGGTACTCCTTGGACTGGCACAGAGATTCCTGGAATCTAATCTGCATTACGATGCAGAAGGTCCTGGTGTTGGAACCGTACTTGAAGTGAAAGAAGAGCGTGGTCTTGGAACCACTATTGATCTTATACTTTACGACGGCACACTGAGAAAAGGCGACACTATTGTTGTTGGAAGCCTTGGTGATCCCATACAGACCAAAGTACGTGCAGTTCTTAAACCCCGTGTCCTTTCGGAGATCAATGTTGAGGACAAGTTCAAGCAGGTCAGCAAGGTAACGGCTGCTATTGGTATCAAGATCTCGGCACCAAATCTCGATGGAGCCCTTTCGGGTGGTTCTGTAAGAGTAGCGACCCCTGATACCCTTGATACTGTTGTTGAAGAGGTTCGCAGCGAGGTAGAGGATGTTCAGATCGACACTGACCAGAGTGGTATAACCATAAAGGCAGACACGATCGGTTCCCTTGAAGCTCTTGTGAATGAGCTGAAAAAAGAAGAGATCCCTATCCGTAAGGCAGATGTGGGTGATATCTCCAACAGGGATATCGTGGAAGTTTCAGCTATTGAGGAACCACTCCACTCTGTAATAGTCGGATTCAATGTTAACATTCTTCCTGATGCAAAGGAGAAGTTGCAATCTACGGATGTCAAGTTGTTCATGAACGATGTCATCTATCGTCTTATTGACGATTACAAGGACTGGATCAAAGAGCAGCGTGCACTATCTGAGAAAGCTATCTCTGAGACCATCGTTAAGCCGGCGATGTTTACCATTATGCCTGATTGTACGTTCAGGCAGAGCAAACCGGCTGTCGTGGGTGTAAGGATCATAGGCGGTGTTGCCAGAACCAAGGTCGATGTGGCCACTGAGGACGGCACCGTTGTAGGTACTATAAAAGGCCTGCAATCCCACGGTGAGAATGTTGGTGAAGCGCGCATAGGCATGGAAGTTGCTATGAGTATTGAAGGTCCCACAGTGGGAAGGCAGATACACGAAGGCGATATCCTGCATGCGAACATACCTGAAAGACATGCTAAGATCCTTGAGCATGAACTTTACGATTCACTTTCGGCGGACGAATTAGACGCAATGGATGCATTCCTTGAGATCAAAAGAAGGGGTAACCCCTTCTGGGCGAAATAAATATAAAACAGATGTCTGTTAGACATATACCAGATTCAAATTAACTTAAAAATACATTAAATATTACTAATATTCGGAGGCAAATCATGGCAGATTTCAAAGTTGTAGTTTCAGATCCAAAGACCAAGACCTATCAGTTCGATATCACTGGTGCTGAGGCAAATCAGTTCATCGGCAGGGCTATTGGCCAGACAGTGGATGGTTCAACAGTAGGTCTGGACGGTTACACCCTTACTATTACAGGCGGTACCGATAACAGTGGTTTCGTAATGAGCCCTGACCTTCCAGGTTCAAAGAGGCAGAAGGTCCTCGTTGCAAGAGGCGTAGGTTATTCAGCAAAAGCAAAAGGTGTACGCCGCAGGAAATTCCTTCGTGGAAGGGAGATCGCAACAGATCTTACCCAGATCAACACAAAGGTAACCGGCTATGGCGACAAGTCCATTGAGGATATCCTCGGTGGCGGCGCTGAAGAAGAAGCACCTGCAGAAGAGTGATATTCTCACTCTTTTCTATCTTTTTTTACTAATTAGACTATAATCTTACAAATATCTTCTTTAGCAGTGGATATGCCCTGTTTTCGGGTTGAATTAAGCCGGATTTAATCCGGTAGCTTTATTATCAAGTCTTTTTCTCTTTTCTTTGCTCACTGAAAAAACATATATCTGATGCATTATTTCTTAGATTATACTTTTAATTTATATTTAATAATTTACAAAGGTGGTTAGTTGTCAAACGATATGAAATTGGTCGGAATGAAAAGATCAGATCTTAAAAGGAAATTGCTTCTTCCAGTTTCACTTTTATTTCTATTGATGTTGCTGTCGGTTCCCGTAAGTGCTTCTACTGTGACGGAATGGGTAGCAAGCGGGAATGATATGCTTGAAGAAGGAGATTACGAAGGTGCTTTGAACGCATTCGATTTTGCGATCTCATTACACCAGACACATGCGGCTGCATGGCTGGGAAAAGGAGATGCACATTATTATCTTGGTGACTATGAGAAAGCTATAGAAGCCTATGATAATGCTCTCCAGTATGATCCCAATTCTATGAATGCATATGCAGGCAAGGCGGATTCTCTCATAAAACTTGAGAGATATGGGGAAGCCTGGACTATTTATGATGAAGCAACGGCCATTGGTGCCGATGATGCCCAGATATGGTACCGGAAAGGAAGGATACTTTATGAATTTGGGCAGTATGCAGGGTCTATTGAAGCATACGATACTTCCCTGTCTATCGATCAAAAGTTCATCTACTCATATTCAGGTAAGGGTTATTCACTTCTTAGAATGGGCAGTTACTCAGAAGCACTCGATAATTTTGAGACTGCCATTGGCCTGAATGAGGAATATCTGGTTGCATGGGTAGGAAAAGCGGATGCTCTCTATGGTCTTGGGCTCTATGAAGATGCCATTGCTGCTTACGACCATGTGATCTCAAAGGACTCTGAATATGTTTCAGCGTGGTCAGGCAAAGGTTACTCTCTCTACGAGATGGGAAAATATGAGGATTCAATAGAGGCCTTTGATAATGCAATAGCCATTGAGTCGGATTACGTAAAGGCATTAAGTGGAAAAGGTTTCTCACTCTTTGCTCTTGGAGAATATGAGCAGGCTATCGAGGTCTTTGATGCAGCAATAGATGCTGATCCAAACTATGCAAAAGCATGGGCCGGCAGAGGTGATGCTTATTCTGAGCTTGGTTTCCCTGAAGATGCACTGGAGTCCTATGAAAGGTCTGTTGAGATATTTGCAGGTGATGCGGATGCTCTTTACAACCTTGGTCGTATGCTGTATGACCTTGGACGCTATGATGAAGCACTTGCTGCCTTTGAATCTGTTCTTGAGATCGAACCAGATCATTCCCTTGCACTCATCGGTCAGGGTTACAGCCATTATGAGCTTGGTGACCACGAGGATGCATTGGAATCCTTCGAAGAAGCTCTAGTCATTGATCCTGAGGACAAAGGAGCCCTTGAAGGCAAGAAAATGGTCGAGGCCCAGCTAAAGATGGGATGGCTCAGAAGTCCGCTTTCAATCGCATTAATTCTAATTGCTTTCTCTTCACTTGTGGTATATTTCTATTACCGGAAGAAGAAGCAGGATGCTAAATAATTTGACAATTAAGTGGTTGAACAGGTGAAATATAGAAAACATCTGTTTACCATTGAATAATGGGAATCACTGGGATTTCCATTTTCTTTTTTCTGATCTGTTATTGTTTTTCATACCTTTTCCGCATTTTCATGCTTCATCATGGAGATCTCTTTTCTTGTAATAAGAACCGCAACCACACAGGCAAGGAAATCCGATATAGGGAATGATATCCATATGCCATTGAGTCCGAAGAACCAGGGCAGTATTATCACAAGCGGTGGGAGGAATATGATCTGCCTGGAAAGTGTGACTATAAGTGATCCCTTTGACTTGCCAAGGGATTGCAACAGGGCTGTGGCTACCACCTGGTAACCGATGAATGGCATCATCAGGAATGATATCTTCAGGGCAGTGATTCCCATTTCTATGAGCTGCGGGTCATTGCTGAAAATACGCATGATCTGCCCCGGTATGAGGAACACTACTACGGTACTTAGGATGCATATTCCTGTGACGATGTAGTTTGAAAGGGATATCGTTTTTTTGACCCTTGCAAACTCGTTCGCTCCGTAGTTATATCCCACGATAGGCTGTATTCCCTGTTTTATTCCGATTATAGGCATGAGTGTCAGCATGAACACCTTGATGACGATACCAAAGACCGCGATGGCCACATCTCCTCCGTAGAACAGCAGGCTCTGGTTAAAGAGAAGGAAGAGGCTGCTCTCCACAACATTGAACACGAACTCTGACATTCCTATGGAAATGGTCTCGGAAAGTATTCCCGTGTCCGGTCTCATGTAGGCTATTATCAGGTTCACCCTGCTCATACTACTTGCATAATAGTAGATGACCATGATACAACCGATAACCTGTGATATCACAGTGGCAATGGCTGCTCCCTTTACTCCCATTCCGAACTCGAAGATGAACAGGGGGTCAAGGATGATGTTTGCAATGCTGGACAGGACCATGATGGCCATTGCAAAACGCGTATTTCCTTCTGCACGTATTGCATTGCTCATTGCTGCCGAGAATGTGAAGAATGTCGTCCCTATGACTATGTAGCGGGTGTACTCATTGGCAAAAGGAAGTACTGTATCTGATGCACCAAATACCTTCAGCATGGGGTCAAGGAATACTAAAGCAAGTGCTGTGAAAGCAATACTGGCTACGAGTACCAGTGTTATCATGTTGGCAACCGTTCTCTCGGCTTTCAATATATCTTTCTTCCCAAGAGATCTTGAGATTATGGACGAACCGCCGATCCCAACTCCAAGGGCTATTGCCATCATGAGGATTTGTACCGGGAAAGCCACGGAGATTCCTGCAATTCCCAGCATGCTCTGCTCTCCCAATCCTCTTCCGATGAAAATTGTGTCCACAAGGTTGTATAGTGCCTGTACCATCAGTCCTACGATCGCAGGTACAGAAAGTTTGACTATAAGGTTGCCTATGGATTCATTTCCGAGCATCACATCTTTAGCATGCATTTTCTAATTCTCTTTCAGGCTGTTTTGAAGGATTACCTGATAGAGAACTTCTTGTACTTATATTAGTTGGAATTGTGAAAGAAATGGTGAACTCGGAGAAGTTAGTTACATATATGAATATTATGGATATTATATTGGTGAGTATCAGATATATCAGCAGATCAATTAATGTGACGATAATCAGAGAGGTTTATTGTGGCGGATGCATATGTAATGGATGATATTAAAGGGATAATATCATGAAGAACGAACTCGGGGTGGAAGTACCCCTATCTGTATGTAAAAAGGCAGAAGAGTGGGGTTGCTATCAGGGAGTTAAGTACGTTTATCCTGATGGAAACTATGGTGGTGAGCTTCCGGCATCAAGTATAGGTGGCGGCAAGAAAGCCACACGTTTTGAACACATTAATATTGCAAATGCTAATAAAGTTTATCTGGTGGATGGCTGGGTTGCATTTACATCGCCATTAGATGCTGATTTAAATGTTCCACTGAACGGGGTCAGTAAACAGATCATTAAACCTGGCAAGAGTTCCATACCGTCTTCAGCTTCTTCTTCCTCCTCTACTTCTCTTCCCTCTTCTTCCAATAAAACTGAATTAGACCCTATGCTATCAAAGGGATTAGGGGCTACAGATTTTGAAACCAAGTTGCAGGAAGCAACAAGGATGTGGAGAGAAAATGAAGAGGAAAAGAGAAAACGAAATGAAGGAGGAAAATTGTGGGATGAGCTGGATGAAGAAGAAAGAAAGCGTCGTGAAGAAGAATTCTTGAAAAAGTGGGATGAAGCAGAAATAAAGCAGCTTGACGATGAAAATCTGTTGGAAGCGTGGAATGAGCCGGAAATTGAGCAGCTTGGTGAAGTTTTTTCCCAGAAAAAGCAGGAAGAATTACCACTAAATGGATTTGAAGACGATAAGTCCCGTAATGAGTTTAGCAATGCTTCAAAAGATCAGGTTTCAGATACTCATTCTAATCAAATACGGGAAAATACACTAAAAAAGCAGGTTGAAGATGCTAAATTCTCTACGAAACAGGAAGCTGTGGGGAAAAAAATGCAGAAGGACGCCCGATTCCACAAAGAGAATGGCAAGACGGCAAAAAAGAAGAAGGTAGATTCCAGGTTACATAATAAACAGGGGATGTCTTCAAAAAAACAGATTGCAGATAAGCGTTTAAAGAGAGAAAAGGAAAATGCGAAGGAAAAGCGGCAGGATGTTGTGAAACCGCATAAATCGATGAAAGGCACTCTGGTTAAATGGATGGGTGTCATAGTAGCAGTCTTTTTGGTCGTTAATTTTGTTTTAATTCCCCTTATTGATGATTCTGAAGCAGTTCCATCTCAATATCTGGAAGCATTGGATAAGAATTCAATTGTTACTGCATCTGAAAATGGTAATGATGAAGTTGCCAACAATGAAGAAGTAATGGCTTTGCAGGAAATACCTGAGAAATATATCAATTCTATTGGTATGAAATTTGTACTTATTCCGGAGGGTGAGTTCCTGATGGGCTCGCCTGACAATGAAAATGGTAGATATTATTACAGGGAAGGGCCTGCCCATGAAGTGACGATCGAAAATACTTATTATATGGGTAAATACGAGGTCACTCAGAAGCAATGGGCTATGGTCATGGGTAGTAATCCCTCTTATTCTATAGGTGATAACCGTCCGGTTGAAGGAATTTCATGGGATGAGGTACAGGATTTCGTCGAAAAACTGAATTCAATGGAGAGCACGGACAAATATCGTCTTCCATCTGAAGCTGAGTGGGAATATGCCTGCAGGGCAGGTACGGAAACCAGGTATTACTTCGGGGACAATGAAACCTATTTATCAGAATATGCATGGTATAGCGGCGATATTTATTCAGCAGGGCATCTTAATCCTAATGAATGGGGCCTGTATGATATGCATGGTAATGTCTACGAATTTGTCCAGGATGAATGGCATTTAGATTATGAAGGTGCTCCGGATGATGGAACTGCCTGGAACAATGGTGTTCCTGATCTAAGGACACTGAGGAGTGGCAGTCTGAATGCAGATCCCAACACCTGTCGTTCTGCCAGCCGTACATCCATCGAATCGGATCTCCGTCGAAATAATGTTGGATTCCGCCTTGTTATGGATCTCTGATACACATAAGCAGATTTCAGATATAACGTTGTACAATTTCCTTTTTTGTACATGAATTATTTATTTCATCACTGGCATTAATTAATTGGGGATATTATGCAGGACGAACTTATCGCTGAAGCAACTGATGGAAACTGGGAAAAGCTGGTCGAAAAGGAAAAACTTCCGGTAGTGGTTATGTTCTATCTTACAACATGTCCGCACTGCAAGGCAATAGATCCCTATTTTAAGGACTATGCAGAGGAATTCGGCAAGTCCTGCAAGTTCATTAAGATCGATGCAGAACAGAATCCCTGGACTGCGGAAAGGTATGGAGTTGAAGGAACGCCCAGCTTTGTTTTCCTTTGTGGTGGAAGTGTGACTCTGGGACTTGCCGGAGTATCACATCCTTCAGTACTCAAGGGGCATATCGAGGATTTCGTTAAAAACGGAGCAAAATGTGCTGCTAATGTCACGAAACTGAAGTACGATATCTCTCTGTATGAATGAATGAATGAATGAATGAATGAATGAATGAATATTCGTAGTTAAAGTCTCTATTGAAAAACAGAGTCGATTGTCGGGTACTAAAAATAGAATATTAAGGGCCTTCTAAAGACCCTTTTGATCATTTCTGACTTATTCGTCCTTATTCTCCAGAAGTTCCAGTGCCAGATCCCGCAGTTTGAACTTCTGAACTTTTCCGCTTGCTGTCAGTGGGTACTCCTCAACGATGAAAACGTGTTTCGGGACCTTGTAGCGTGCGATCTTTGTAAGGCTGTAGTCACGGATGTCTGTCGGTGTAAGGTCAGAGTCTTCGTTGAGGACCACGAATGCACCTACGATCTCACCATATTTCTCGTCAGGGATACCGACTACCTGTGCATCCTTTACGCCGTCGATGGTGTAGAGGAACTCCTCGATCTCCCTCGGGTAGATATTCTCCCCGCCACGGATGATCATATCCTTGATCCTGCCTGTGATGCGGTAATAGCCGTCCTCATCGACCGTTGCCAGGTCGCCGCTGTGCAGCCATCCGTCCTTATCAATGGCCTTCTCGGTCATTTCAGGCATCTTGTAGTAGCCTTTCATTACGTTGTAGCCACGGCAGCATATCTCTCCCTGTTCGTTGGGCTTGACGATCTCACCGGTCTCAGGGTCCACTATCTTGACCTCGATGTGGTCCATTGAAGTGCCCACGGTACTTACACGGCGGTCAATTGTATCATCAGTACTTGTCTGGGTGAACACAGGCGATGCTTCTGTGAGGCCGTAAGCTATTGTAATATCCTTACAGTTCATCTCATCGATGACCTTCTTCATAGCCTCGATCGGACATGGTGATCCCGCCATGATACCGGTTCTCAAGGAGGACATGTCGAACATCTCAAACATTGGGTGTGAGAACTCTGCGATGAACATTGTCGGGACACCGTAAAGTGCGGTACATTTCTCCTTCTGGACAGCTGCCAGTACAAGGAGCGGATCGAACAGTTCGATCATCACAAGGGTTCCGCCATGGGTAAGGGTTGCAAGAACACCGAGAACGATTCCGAAACAGTGGAACAATGGAACCGGGAGACACACTCTGTCCTCTTCTGTGAACTTCTGCCTCTCTCCTATGTAGTATCCGTTGTTGAGGATGTTCTTGTGTGTTAGCATTACACCTTTCGGGAAGCCTGTCGTTCCTGAAGTGTACTGCATGTTGATGACATCTTCGCAGTTGAGCGTCTTCTTGATGCGGTCCAGCTCGTCCCTGTCAATATGCGTTCCGAGAAGAAGAAGTTCGGATGTGTTGTACATTCCTCTGTGCTTTTCCTGTCCGATGTATATGACGCTCTCGAGGTTTGGATATTCCTCGCTCTTGAGTTTTCCTCTCTTACACGTCTTCAGTTCCGGCACCAGGTCGTAGACGGTCTCTACGTAATCAACATCCCTGAAGTGATCAACGATAGCCAGCGCCTTCATGTCAGACTGTTTCATGACATAGGCAAGTTCGTGGCTCTTGTATGCGGTGTTCACTGTGACCAGTACTGCCCCTATCTTTGCAGTTGCGAACAGGAAGGTCAGCCAGTCAGGGACATTACGTGCCCATATACCGACATGGTCACCTTTTGTGATACCTATGGACATGAGTCCCTTTGCAAGGTCATCGACCCTTTCATTGAAGTCCTGGTATGAAAAGCGCAGGTTTCGGTCAGGATAGACTATGAAATCCCTGTCAGGGTCGTTCCTAACCTGTTCCTCAAAGAACTCGCCAATAGTAGATTCAGTAAATAGCATGATATCAGGTCCTTTTTATTGTTCGTTCGCCTTATTCAATCCGTGACGAGGTGTTCACTTAATGCCTCTCTGATGTCATCCGGTAATGGGACTGATTTCTTGTTAATGAAATCATAATGCACTATAACGGCAGTTCCCTTTGTCTTTAACTCACCTTTTTGCCAGGCCTCATGTAATAATGTGAAGGAACTGTTGCCGAGTCTCTGGACATAGGTCCTTATTTCAACGTCCCCGTCAAAGAACATCTCCCCAAGGAAGTCAAAGTCGATCCTTGCCATTATCAGGTTCCACTTCTCATAACTCAGGTCAAGGTCAGGTTGGAACATCCTGAATAAAGGGTTCCTTGCAAGTTCGAACCATTCCGGAAGTACGGTATTGTTTACATGGCCAAGGCCATCGATGTCGCCAAATCTTGGTGTCACAGTTGTAACGAACATTTCTTATCCCTTAGAAAGGTGTGTAGACTACAGCAAGTATTCTTGCTTCTGATTCTGTTGCATGGACGTCATGTGGCACAACGGAGTCATAGTAGATGCTGTCTCCTGCGGACAGTTCATAGTTCTCCTTTCCATATGTCACTTCGATGTTTCCACTGAGGACATAGATGAACTCTTCTCCTTCATGGGATGAAAGCTCATGCTCCTCTTCATGGCTGAACGGATGGACATCAATGATGAATGGCTCCATGTTCCTGTCCTGCTTGTCTGCTGCAAGTGAGTGGAACTCGAGTGCACTCTCTTCAGGGTTCCTGGATTTTCCTGAAAAGCGAACTACATTGGCTGAAGCTCCGTTCCTTACGACGACAGGACCGGTCTGTGGCATATCATCAAGGAATGTGCCCAGACGTACTCCCAGTGCACGTGCGATCTTCAAAAGAGGTGTCAATGATGGAATTAGTTCACCTGCTTCAAGTTTCTCTATGAGTTCCACACTGCTCTGACTTTCTTTTGCCAGCTCTTCCACGGACATTTCCTTTGTTTCACGGAACTGGCGTATTTTCTCTCCGACGCTGTTTTTTTCTGTCAATTCATTCACCTCTTTCGCATAGGTCAACGCAAATAAATGGTATTTCAAATTAGAATCGTAACTTAAATATGTATCTGTCAGCTTTTCAGGCAACCTTTATAAGATATTGAAAACCAAATATATCATTGTGAATTCAAATGAAAAGTAAAATACTGGTATTGATATTGGTGCTATCATCTTTATTGATGGCAGGATGTATCGGGGACAATGGGGACGAAGTTCCTGTCGATAATGAAACTCCTGTAGATGTTCCTGATGAGAACATCTCAGAGGATGATAATGTTCCTGTTGATGAGAACGGAGATGTCATAGAACCTCAGACTTACATGATAAGGCTTGGAAGGTTGGATAGGTATGCTGCAATACCTAATTATCTTGAGATCAATAGGGGAGATACTATCATCTGGAGAAACGAGATGAAAGAGAGGAAAATACTATTTGAGGTTATCAGTGAAGACAATCTCTGGGAAGAAGAGAGGATTGCTCCAGGTATGCAGTTCAACTATACCTTCACTGAGAAGGGTGCCTATAATTTCACAGTTCCTCCATGGGATGCTATGAACCATACCGTTATCGTTAAATGATGGCGGAATGTACAGCGTGCACTATGCAGATGAAGAGCACAAAGGTCACCGAAGGTACAACTACGGTCCTTGTTCCGGTGCCTCCAGAGGGCGTATCTTTTCCGCCATCTGAAGCACCGGTATTCTATAATCCTCACATGGAGTTGAACCGCGATATATCCGTCGTGGCAACTTTAGCGTATGCAAAGAGGCTTTCAGCCCAGAAGGATATCGGGATATCAGACATAAGCTATGTTGATACCATGTCCGCATCGGGGATCAGGGGACTTCGTATTGCCAATGAGGTCGGTGTTTCAGTAACGTTGAACGACTGGAGTGATGAGGCCTTTGAGCTTATTCTTGAGAATATCGAACTTACCGGTCTTTCGGAGATCGCAGAGGCCACATGCAAGAATGCTAACGTGCTGATGCATGAGAGGCGTTTCAATATTGTGGACCTGGACCCTTTTGGAAGTCCTGCACCTTATCTGGATGCTGCAACACGGTCAGTTGTGCATCTTCTTGAGGTTACGGCTACTGACACTGCACCTCTTTGTGGTGCACATTTCAATTCAGGGATGAGAAAATATGCTGCTGTGCCTTTGAACAACGAGTTCCACAGTGAGATGGGCGTGCGTATTCTCCTTGGTAAAGTTGCAAGGGAACTTGCAAAGCATGACAAGGGTATGACACCTCTGCTTTCACATGCCACAAGACATTATGTGCGCAGTTATCTTCAGGTCAAAAAAGGTGCAAAGCAGGCCGACAGGACCTTGAGGAACCTTGGGTTCCTCGTCCACTGTGAACAATGCGGCCAGAGGAAGTTCTTCAACGGCATCGCTGCTGTTATAAATGATACCTGTCCTTCCTGTGAAAGCAATATGCAGGTGGCAGGTCCCCTGTGGCTTGGAAAGCTTCACGAGAAGGAATTCTGCGATGAGGTCCTTCTGGAGATCGAATCCCTTGAGCTTGGACAAAAAGTGCAGGGAAAGAAGATCATTGAAGCATGCAGGGATGAACTGGATCTCCCTTTCTTTTATGACCAGCACCTTATGTGCAAAAAGCTCGGTGTTTCAGCACCTGCTATGGATGTTTTTATCGAAGCGCTAAGGGCCACAGGAGCCAGCGTTTCGAGGACACATTTTACTGGTACTTCCTTTAAGACGGATGCGGATCTTGATAGCATAAATGAAGTCCTCAGGTCACTGTAACCCGGTGGGCTTACATTAATTTATGTTATTACGAACGATCAATGTACTATAGAAAGTAATATATATCAAATTAGATAATCATTGTTTTGTCGGAAAAATATTAAGTTATTAATATATATTCAGAGGAGATTTGAATGGCAAAGGAAAATCCGGAATATCTGTTCTTGCAGGAGAAGCCAACACTTGCATTACTGGCGATCTGGTTCTATGGAAGAACATATGCCTCTGTAATTACAAAGGAGATCAATTCTACATTCGCTCACACGACAAAGATACTGTCAAGAATGGAAGAGGACGGTCTTGTGGTATTCAGTGTGGAAGGGCGTATCAAGTATGTTGAGCTGACCGAAAAAGGGTTTAATGTTGTTTCACTTCTGAAGGAGCTTATTGTATCTCTGGGTGGAGAACTTCCGGATGAATATGACCTTGAAGGCCGCCATGAGGTTAGTGAGCCAGAACTTGACCCGGCATCGACCGAGATCATGGAAAAGATCAAAAAACTGCGCCTCAAGGTTGAGACAATCTATAGGGAACTGGTGTCCTCTGATGCTGATGAAGCTACCACAAAGAGGAGGCTTGGACCTTTCAGCCGCGAACTTGCTATGATAGGCGAAATGATCGATTCTGCTGAGGTACCTGTGGACGATGAGGTCATTGATGCTTTCAATGCCACCAGAGAAGTCTTCCTGTCGCTTCTGAACAAAAACGGTTAAATGCATCCTGTTCAATGAGTAGCCATGGAAACAGCAATTCTGAATATCAAATTATATTCTAATTTTGAACGTGCATTGAACTCTGCGGCGTTCATGCTCGAGAACGAGCTTAAGGACCTTGATGCAGGGGTCATACTGTCTGTTGATCCGGAAGGGTGGCTTCAGCTGGAAATCTTAGGTGAGGATGATGTGTTTGCAGCCAATTTCCTTATCGACAAGTATGGAACTCCTGTCAAAAGCGTGGAAAATGGAAGTATCTACAAGGGTTTCATTTCTTCCATCGATGATGAAGGGATAACTGTGGATATCGGTACTGGTGTAAAGGTCCTGCCTGAGGCTCTTAAAGTTCTCGGGGTCGGCAGTGTATCACAGATCGCTTCCCGCTTTGGCCTTATCCCACACCTGCCGGTTTCTGTGAAGATCGAAGGCCAGGATGGCATGATCACAGGCAGTTTCACCAGAGAACAGGTCGATCTTTTCTGGACCTGGAAGAAAGCAACCACTGACAGGCTTATTGTGAACTCTGTTACACGTTCCGAACTTAAGGCCGCTATCAAGAAAAAAGGACATGGAAGGGATATTTACGGCATTGAAAGGCTTGGCATCCTGGAAAATGCGGTAGTCTGCCGTGAAGACACCGATGGTCCCGGAATTGTTGCTGAGATCGGTCCTCTTGTGAAAGCAGACATCGGTGTTATAAGGGGTACACACTGATTTATTGCATTACGAAAAGGCAGTGGTCATAACCATTGCCATGACATTCTATCTCTACAATGTTGCATTGCATGTTGAGCTTGCTGTATATTATTCCCTGAAGCAGGCCTTCACTAAATGAGCAGAGGTTCTGGCCGATGTCAGGTGCACCTTTGCACACAAAGCAGTCATCGATATTTATTGCGAGGGGGTCATAGGATAGGACAGAAAGGTTTCCGAGCTTGTGCATGTCCCAGTAATCAGCTACTTCTTCAAAAAGTCCCTCAAGATATGTTGAGTTGAAATTTTCGGCAAGTCTTATGCCGATATCCTGTCCGATGGTCTCCATTATAGGCCGGTGGTTGATCCCCTGTGCCTCAAAGCCACTCTGGACGGCGTGAAAAAAAGTTGTAAGTATGTCAATTTCAGTATCGAAAGTGTTCGTAAATCGTTTCAGTGTCTCATGATAGTGCTCGACTACGGGTTTCTGGGAACACGCAGCATACTGGGAACACATTACATAGGTCTTCTTGCGCCGGTCGTTGGGATCGATCCGTTCTTCGAGGAGGTTATGTTGCTTAAGGTCACTCAGGTGCACAGAGATGGTGGATTTTGCTTTTCCCGTATATTTTACGATCTCATCGAACGATCTGGAACTTTCTTTCAATAACTCCATTATCTGGAGTTTTACCGGTCCCTCGATGGCAATAATGCCGTCACTGTTTGAAAATAGGGCAGTGTGACCTTCTCCTTTCATATCTAGTAATTGCTTATTCGATATATAAAAGTTCGGTAGTATCCGAATGATCACAGTTTTCCTCTCCGATCACATGTATTATTTGCACAAAATTCACCTGTCTGACCGATAGTTTATTTTCCTCCCATGACAGATTCAGGCAGGTCTATGAAAGCAGTAGTGATCCCTGTGAGGGATGTTGAAAAGGTAAAGGCTGAACTTATTTCCAGGGACGTTCTGGACAAAAGCAGAAAGATAAGGATAGTTGAACATCCGGATGGCAGGTTTGCTGAAGTTCCTGTGACTGCCTGTGTTGATGGATTTGAGATCATCGAACAGGAGGAGCCGGAATTCTATCGTGCTGCCATGTCCCTGAAGGAGCACCTGGATGGGATCATCCCTGAGGATCTGCTCGGCCGCGTCCCGTCAGGCTGGCAGGTGCTCGGCGACATCGTGATCGTTACCATCCCTGAGGAGCTGCAAAGCTACAGGGAGGACATCGCAAGGAAACTACTGGAGATCAATCCCAGGTGCAGGTGTGTTTTGCAGGATTTTGGCATCAGGGGAACTTTCAGGGAACCTGATCGTGAGGTCATCATTGGAGAGGACACCGAGACCATTCAGAAGGAGCATGGCTGTTCCTTCAAACTGGATGCGACTAAGATCATGTACTCAAAGGGCAACCTTGCCGAGAGAAAGCGCATGAGCAAGCTTGGCAGGGATGAGGTCGTGGTGGACATGTTCGCAGGCATCGGCTACTTCTCGATACCACTTGCAGTCCACGGCAAGCCCAAAAAGGTCTATTCAATTGAGCTGAATCCGGTGTCCTACAATTACCTGCTTGAGAATATCCGCCTGAACTACCTTGAGGGAGTTGTGGAAGCTATCAATGGTGATTGCGGTGAGGTAACTCCGCAGGGAGTTGCTGACAGGGTGATCATGGGCTACGTGGGAACCACGCATCATTATCTTGACAAAGGTATTGGAGCTATCCGAAAGGAAGGCGGAATGCTGCATTATCATGAGACCACACCTGAGGCACTGGTTTTCGATCGTCCGATCAGGCGGATCAAAGATGCTGCCTCTGCTCTTGGCAGGGATGCAGAGATATGCGGATGTCATCACATCAAGAAGTATTCTCCCGGCGTCTGGCATGTTGTGGTTGATGCTTACATCAAATGATTCTGTTGTGCCCGTGAGCTATGCAACAATTTTCTCATGAATATGGCAGTACCGTTGCCATTTGCGATCGTAATTGCAAAAATAAGAAAGAATAAGGTGTGCTTTTGGCTCACACCTTGATAGTGCTTACTGCCATGTCGGAATCGATGATGTAGTCGAAGTCGATGGGTCCGATCCAGCACTGGGTATCGAACATTGACTGGAAGCATACTCCTATCACAGTTGTGCTGTCAGCACCTTCAAGAATGTCTTCCATGTTCTTTTTGATATCATTTACGTCGATGTTCATCTTTGGCATTGCTAGTCCGCCCAGAAGGACGACGGTATCTGCGTGATAGTCGACATCTTCACCGATCTGCATGCCGCTTGGTGTGGATACTATTGCCTTTGCTTCGTGGTTGCGGATGTCGGGAATGAAGCCTACCTCGATAGGTGTGTCTCTCAGGACGAATGACATTATCTCTGCAAAAGGTGTGCAGAAGCCAGTGGTTCCGATGAACATTACTTTCTTTGAATCCTTAACAAGCTCTCTGAAAGATGTCAGAAGTCCGCCGATGCCGTTGGCATTATTGATTACTTCCATGATAACTCCATTAAAAAAAGAGATTATACAGCCATATCGGCTGCATATCGAATTAATAAGATTATACGTTCTTGATGCCGAATGATTCGAGAAGGATGCCAGGGTTGATGCGACCGCTGGTGAATGACTTCTTGGTTGCGACATCGTTGATGGTGATCTTTGCAGGAGCGAACATACCGGCATCGACCTTGAAGAAGTCGAAACCTGCTTCCTTGAAGGTTGTGAAGAATGGCTTACCGAAGTCCCTTGATGTGGTGGATGGTGCCTTCTTTACGAAGTCTTCGAGCTTCTCTGCGTCTCCGTAGTCAACGGTGTAGTAGGTCTCACCACAGTAGATGATACAGTCGTTGGTTGAACCCATGCACTTTGTGTCGTCTCCGACAATTGGTGCGATAGGTGCTACACCGAAACCGCTCTTGATGGTGTTGATGTCAAAGCCGATGGACTCGAGCTTGTGGATACCTGTTTCAACAACCCTTGCGGAGATCTGTACTGAACCTGCGATTGATGATGTTGGTGCTACTGCGACGTAAACGTTCTGTGGTTCAACACTGCAGTGCTTTGCGATGTACTCAACGATCTCCTCGGTTGGGAGCTTGTCGGATTCCATTACGAGAACTGCTGCATCTGCATCGTCCTTGTAGCCGATCTCTTCGTAGAGCTCTTTTGGCTTAAGACCGAGGCCTCTTGCAGGACCGGAGCCCATACCGAAGTAGTCACCGACTGCAATTCTCCATCCTGCATACTGGGATGCCATGCATGCGATGGTAGGGTGGTCTGTAGCAACCTGAATAGCTGGTACTGGAAGACCATCGAGGTCGACCTTTGTGTATGAGATCTCTGCAAGGTCTGCAAGGCAGAGGCGTGAGAGGTACATACCTGCATCATAGCCACCCTCAACATTGACACCACAGTCAATGATGGTAGCGCCGTTCTCAAGTTCCTTTGACTCGACCTTGATCTCTTCTTCCCAGTCTAACATCTCATCAATAATAGCTAAGCCCTTTTCGTTGACACTTATCATCTTAAATCCCTCTACATGGTTAGGTGTCAATGATTGGGTAGGTTAGAATATGAATTTATCGGTGTTTAGGAAGTTAATGGAGAGTGGTTTTTATTTTTATGTTTACTGCTGAGTAAAATTATGCAGAATATAAGTGAAAGCTATGATCGTTGATAAATGCTCTTGGCACTAATATAAGTAAATCTTTGTTTTTGCTGAGGTCTTCTAAAGGACCTTGTTTATGAAATTATGTAAGCTCTGGAGCTGAGGTCTTTTGATTATTATTGGTCATTTTTCTGTACTAATCTAAGATTTGTATATTTTTCTAACACTCTGATTTATTAGGAAGTTAAACAGAGTTCTTATTGGTGATATTTTGGGGGATATTAGCTTTCAGAATTTAGATAATATAGTATTGTAAATCTTCCAAAAGCTAAAGCCAAAACAGTAGTCTATAAGGGGGCAATAAATAATGGCACAGAGGATGACATCACCTGAACGGATGATGGCAGTTATGTCCGGACAAAAACCGGATCGTGTACCTGTGGTTCCTTTTGCTTTGGGATATTCTTCAAAGATTCTTGGTATATCTCTTGGTGATTGGTATGCAGATGGAAACAAGTGTTTTGAAGCACAGTTAGCTTCAATGCGCCTGCATGGTTATGAAGAGACACCGATGTATGGATATGCTTCCTGCGGTGCCTGGGAATTTGGAGGCAAAATAGGTTTTCCTTATGGCAAAGGACAGGGTGCTCCCTATGTTATAGAACATCCTGTGAAGAACATTGATGATATTGAAAATTTAAGTGTACCTGACTTCAAGGATTCACTTCCTGGTGCATATAAAGAAGCGGATAAACTAGCTTCCAGATGTGCTGAGTTTGGTATGCCGGTCTCTATACAGGTAGGCAGTGTATTTACAACTGCTTCAGTTGTTGCGGATACATCTGATTTTTTGACCTGGATTATGATGGAACCCAAATCTGTACACGTATTACTTAGTAAGGTTGCGGATATGTTCATCAATGCTATAGATTATTTCGCAGACAAATATGGTGCAGAAAACCTGCTTCCTTTCGATGGGGGTCCATCTGAATCCAATACTATGATATCTCCTGATATGTTTGGAGAATTCGCCTTTCCTTACATGAAGAGAATTCATTCTCATATGAAAGAACTGGGAGTACATGCTGTACTTATGCACCCGTGTGCAAACCAGAATGGTAACATCCCTTATTATGTAAAAATGAGGGACGAACTTGGATGGGCTGGAAAATATGTATGGCTCTTTGGTCCGGAAACACCTGTAAGTAGTCAGGTAAAAGCATTTGGTGATCATGATGTTGTCTGTGGTAATATAGATCCGTCACTTTTCATTACCAAATCATATGAAGAGTTAGTGGAAATATGCAGACAGAATATTCTTGAAGGGAAAGATTCTCCCTCAGGTTTCATACTGGCTCCAGGCTGTGAATTCCCTGTTGGCGCACCGCCGATCAAATTGATGGCTATGATGGATGCTGCCGAAAAATATGGCAGATACGAATAAATGGCCATTATGAGCAATGGTCATTGCATCCTTTTTCATTTTTTAAAAAGTCTTATAATTGAAGATTGAAACAGGAAATCTTTGACAAAAATAGTTTGGTCTAATCATGATTCTCCAGCCTAAATATTTTGTTTTTCAATCTTGGAATTATGTCTTTTGATAAAATACTGAAGGAATATTTCTTAAAGAATCCATATTTTTATTATCTCTTTTTGTTAACAGCATTTCTTCTTATATAATCGCCTAAATATTATTGCAAGACTTATACAATTCATTCATAATTTTCTTATAATATAATATACAACCTTTAAATAAGGGTTAACATTTGGCTGTGGGGACAGCAAGGTAGCACTGCCTTTATTGTAGCTGATGGTTTTTGGCACGTACTGCCTTATTGATAGCGATCTCTGCAGATGTAGGCGATTTGGAAGATCGTTAGAATAAGGTGGTGGATGCAATGAGATTAAATCAAACTATACTGATTTGTTTTGGAATAGCTTTAGTATTGATGAATGCAGGCACTGCTGCAGCAGCGACTTTCAACGTGACAAGCATTCCTGGTCCACAGAACTACACTACAATCCAGGATGCGGTGAGTGCTGCCGCCTTCACAGGCGATACCATTCTTGTGTATCCTGGCACGTACAATGAGAACGTGGACGTGAATAGACAACTAAACATCACGTCAACAGGTGGTGCTGCCGTCACAAATGTCATTGCTGACGACTCTTACAACGCTGTATTTTATGTTACTGCAAATCAGGTGACCATCAGCGGATTCACTGTGAGTGGTGCTACGGATGGGGGTGCACCTGGCATCGAACTGCGGTCCTCCAGTAACACCTTGGTCAACAACACGTTGTCGGGCAATTGGGACGGTATCTATCTGTCTTATTCCTACTACAATAACCTGACTAACAATACAGCGTCGAACAACCACTATGGTATTGTTTTGTGGTATTCCAGTAACAACACCCTGACCAGCAACATGGCGTCGAATAATACCCAATATGGTATCGATCTGGATTATTCCAGCTACAATACTCTGACAGACAACACGGTGTTGAACACCAGCTTCTCTGGCATCAATCTGGGTTGGGATTCCAACCACAACACTCTGACCAACAACACGTTGTCGAATAACCTCGCTGGCTTTAGCCTGTATCAATCCAGCAACAACACTTTGACTAATAATACGGCATTGAACAACCGCGGTAGCGCCATCAGTCTGTGGATCTCCTGCAACAACAACACCCTGACCAGCAACATGTTGTCGAACAACAGCTTTGGCATCCATCTGAGTGATTCCTGCAACTACAACACTCTGAGCAACAATACAGCATCTAACAGCGCCAACGCTGGCATCCAGCTGACTGATTCTTCCGACTACAACACTCTGAGCAACAATACAGCGTCTAACAACGCCGAGGATGGCATCGGTTTGACTTCTTCCAGCAACAACAACACTCTGACCAGCAACACGGTGTCGAACAATACCGATAGAGGCATCTGGCTGTCTTCCAGCAACAACAACACTCTGACCAACAACACGGCTTCTAATAACAACGATACTGGCATCTTCCTGTGGTCCTCCAGCAACAACACCTTGACCAGCAATACGGTGGAGTACAACGGAAACGTGGGTTTTTATCTGGACGGCATCTATCTACGTAATTCCGACAACAACACGTTGACCGGCAACACGGTGTCGAACAACGGCGACGAAGGTATTGAGATGGATTATTCCAGCTACAACACGCTAGCCAACAACACGTTTTCGTACAGTAGCAGTGATGGCATTGATATGGAAGACTCCAGCAACAACAATATTCTAATCAACAACACGGTGGAGTACAACAGCAATGGCGGTATTGCGTTGACTGATTCCGACTCCAATACATTGACCAACAATACAGTGTCGAACAATCTTGGAGATGATGGAATCCATCTGGATTATTCTGACCACAACACGCTGACCAGCAATACAGTGTCGAACAATGTTGAGGATGGTATTGATCTAGAGTACTCTATCAATAACAGCGTGGTCGGCAATATAATGTCGGACAATGCCGGATCAGGTATCGATCTGGATGATTCCGACGACAACACCCTTACAAGCAACATCGTGTTGAGCAATGCTAATTTTGGTATTGAGGTGGGTGATTCCAGCAACAATCTCATATACAACAACAACTTCAACAACACGAATAATGCTCTATTTACAGGGATAAATTCAGGAAATATCTGGAACATCGCTAAGACCGCAGGCACGAATATCGCAGGTGGTTACTATCTTGGAGGTAACTACTGGTCAGATTATGGTGGTGTTGATAACGATGGGGACGGAATAGGTGATTCTCAGTTTGATCTTGACGGGGTTAACATCGACTATCTGCCACTGACGGGTGTTACGAATCCGATTGTGGTGGAAACACCTCAGAACAATTCAATCTATGCCACAAGCACAATTCCGCTCAATGTTTCCTCTTTCGAAGTAATGGATGCCTGGTGGTATAGTATCAATGGCACTGCCAATGTCACCTTCATACCCAACTTAATATTGCCGGCACTGCCTGATGGGGATCATACCATCATAGTCTATGCCAATGATACCATAGGCGATGAGTACGTATCACCCCTGATCAATTTCAGGGTCGATACGATACCTCCTGCAAACATTACAAATCTCACGATTGCAGGAACTACAAGCAGTTCAATAACCCTTTCATGGGACGCTTCCCCTGACACGGATCACGCGGAACTGTGGAGGGACAACGTATACATTACCGATGTATTCGGTGTCAGCCATGAAGATACAGGATTGGCTTCTGCAACATCCTACGATTACAGTCTGCGCCCGGTTGACGCTGCTGGAAATATGGGTAACTGGTCAAATATCACGGCATCTACCAAAGAACGTAGCACTGGAGGTGGAGGCGGTGGTGGATACATACCGATGCCGGAAGAACCTGAAGTGCCTGAAGAAAATGTTACTTCCAGTTCAGATGGAATCAGTAATGCAACCATAGTATCTCCTGAAGAGATAACTCCTGAAGAGGAAGCTGTTGAAGAAACTGATGGGGGGGAAGATGACTCTGGAGCAACTTCTGTAATCGGTGTAGTGCTGCTATTCTTTGCACTGATGATCGTGTTCTTCATCTTATGGAAGAGGCGGAAGGATAAGGAAGAAGAATGAATGGGGGGAAGGAAGGATTGATAACAAATCCTTCTAACTCTTTTTTTATTTCTAGTCTTGAGATTCCTTCTGTTCTGAGATAATTGAAATATTATTAGAAATCACATCAGTTTCCCACATTGCTGTGTGAAGTGTCGGATTTCAACATCTTTCAAACTTCTCTATCGGACTCTTCTACTTCTATTTCCTCTTCCTCATCATTCTGCTCCACATCAAACACCGGAATCTCCACTTCAGGATACCACTGCTGCAGGAACGTGATCATGTGATACTTCATGAACACTCTTCCAGGTAATGCAATAAATGCAAGCAGGAATATGAAAAATACCAGTTCGATCAGGATGATCGGTGCGAGGACTATCCATATGGCGATATCCGATCCGGGCAGGACTGTTGTAAGGATAAAGTACAACAGCAGGTCAGCGAGCAGGAGGAAGAGCCCCACTGCGATTATCACTATCAGCATGAGGATGCCGATTATTATGGCAACGGCAATCCCGAGAATTATTCTTCCAAACCAGTAGCCGATTATTTGTTTCCAGTCTTTCCTGAACTGTCCGAATACGTTGGCGAATGCGCGGAAGATGCCAGTTTCGGTGTAGATGGCAACAGGGATCGAGAGGTTGACAAATGAACTGATAATTCCTCCGATTACTGCTACTACCAGGATTATGCCGATCAGCAGGAAGATTGCCGAGACAATAGCAACCATGATGGTTTCTTCGAAGTTCTGGCCTGTGGAGGCTATCAACGGCAGCACAATTGGAAGGGCCATAGCTGCAATGATGGCAAGCAGAAGGATGCCCACCAATAGCCTGAATGTGAGCAGTCCCAGGCCTTTTCTCAGGTACTTGCGGGAGTATTCCCAGAATTTAACTTCATTGCTCACAAGGGAGTCAACGAACACGAATTCCATCACGCTTGAGACGTATGAGAAGAATAGTATAAGGGCAAATATGAAAAGAATTATTGCGATTATCAATCCCAGGTCCGGGGCGCTGGTGGGGATCTGGTCGGCCAGTCCTCCGAATGAGTCAGCAAATCCCTCGAACGGACCTGAATCATGGAAGTCGTAATCATTGGACGAATAGTTATTCCCACCGCCATTAAAATTACCTCCGCTTCCGCCTATAAGCATAACGATGATTGCAAGTTTCATCCATTTCCAGAAATCAAAGGGCTCAAAAAGGCATTTCTTTGTTCTGGAAACGGCTTTATCCACAGCTTCGACTACATACAAGTCCATATGTCTAAATATCGTCAGGTTGCATAAATAGTTTCTGATGTATTTTGTGAGATCTAACGATCGTAACATATATATTCAACATCTACAATATCTATTAATTACTGGAAATAACAAAAATAAGGCGTTGAAATGGAAACTGCAAAGAAAGAATTTCAGAACCTTGTATACCAGAGCATGAAGTCCTATGGGCTTGATGAGCTTTCCTCTAAGTTACTTGCAGTACTTTATTCCGCACCTGATCCGCTTACCCTTGATGACCTTTCTAAAAAAACCGGATATAGTTTTTCAGCAGTCAGTGCGGCAATGAAACTGCTTTCCGGAGTAAAGTTGGTGGAAAAGACAAAGAGGTCCGGTTCCAAGAAATTGTATTTCTCGGTTCAACGGGATATGCTGACACTGAGTATCAATGCGATACGGTCCAAGAATGAACACATGGTGGTCCCTGCACTCCAGAATCTCCCTGCAATGATTGAAAGATGCAGGAATAGTGACGCTGAGGGATCCGAAGATATGCTCAACATCATCGAGGACTATTATCAGCAGATGGTTGCACTGGAACTTATCTTCAAGAAATTGATCGAATACACAGAAAATATCAGGGCTGAGGTGAATAAAAGATGAATCCGAATGTAAGACCTTTATGTTTGTTACTGCTCGTTCTTGCTGTTGCTATAACCGGAGCAACAGCAGCATCAGCAGACGATTCTTTTACTGGTGGGATAATATGTCTAAATGCAGAGATAAAGGAACTAAGCCCCAGTTCGGTAGGCATCGATGAAGAGTTCACCCTTGCCATCGATCTTGAGAGCTGCGGTTCCGAAGCTCCTAAAGATATTACCTTTGAGATCATCAGCATCCCTCCGGATATCATCGTCACAGAAGATCTTGTAACCAGAATTGCTGAATTCTCATACCCTTCAAGCGAAAGGAATCTGATATACCACATGAGGACAACCCCGGATGCAAATCCCGGCCCTCATATAATCAAGATGAAACTGACATATGCAAATAAAGAGCTTGAGACCACGAAGTATTATGAGGTCGATGTCAGTGTGACAGGTGAGGATGCCGAACCAAGGATCTCTTCCGTCACCACCAATCCTGAGTATATCTATGAAGGGGATACTGTCGACCTGACACTGGGTATAGAGAACTTCGGTGAAGCAATCGCAAAATCCGTATCTGTTAGTGTGGATCATGATTTCAAAGGCATTAAGAATTCTACTATCGGAACCCTTGGCCTGAATGGTGGTCAAACTGCATTGTTCAAGTTCAAAGCAGACAGTGCCGGTGAATTCAACATCCCTGTCATCATCAGGTATGAAGACGATTTCGGAATACAGCAGGATGAATACGACATTACGATAACCGTGCTTGACAAAAAAGGAAGCCTGCATCTTGCTTCTGTAAAGGTGGATCCTGTAATTCCTTCTGTTGATGACACTGTGGAGCTGACCATGAGGATAGAGAACTCCGGAGACCGCAGGATCAATTCGATCAGGGTCTATGCCGACCATCCGTTCATGGGCTTAAAAGAATCCTTTATCGGAACCCTTGATCCCAATGAGGATGGTCCTGCAGTTATCACTTTCATAGCTGATGAAGCAGGGGAGTATGAGATCCCTGTTACCATTACCTATATCGACGATTTTGGCGAAGAGCAGGTCGAAACAAAGGTCAGTATTATTGTCATGGAAAGCAACAGTCGTGCAGGAACAGTTCTGTTGGCCCTGCTTGTTCTGGCAGTTATCGGAGGACTGGTTTACTATAACTACAGGATGAAAAGGTCAAAGGATGAGATCATCAAGCAGTTAATGGAAGGTAGCAATAATCCTGCTGGCAAGAAAGTAGAAGAAGAAACTGAAATTGAAGATGAAGAATAAGAGGTCTTCAATATGATAGATGATATCAGGGTGGGAGCTCTCATTGCAGCAAGTACTGTAAAAAGAGGGAACAAAAAAACACTGATGTTCATAGTTTTTGTTCTCTCGCTCATTTTTATGAACTTGGTGTTCCTCCCATCAATGATCGGAGGAATGATGGTTCTATTTACCGGGTATATGCAGGACTACCCTTACGGGGATGTTGTCATTGAACCATCAGGCGACAACACCTATATCAATAATGCCGATGGCGTCTTGCAGAAGGTCCGGGCTGTGGAAGGAGTAAGGGCTGCAACAAAGAGACTGGATGTGGGGGCATCTATTGAGCATAAACAGAATGTTGTAGGTGTAACTTTAACGGGTTTGGTTCCGACGGAAGAGTATGAAATTTCGCGATACCCGTATATTATCACTGAAGGCGATTTTTTAGGTGATCTTTCCAGGGATGAAATTATACTTGGTGCTGCAATTGCAGGTACAAGTCCGGTTTTTGGAGAAATTTATGATGACCTGGGTGAAGTCAGGGCAGGATCGCTTGTTGAAGTAACGTATAGCAATGGCGTAAAAAGGACCTATAAGGTCAAAGGTATTATGGAAGGAACATTTGAACTTGTTGACCTCAATGCTCTGGTTCACTACAAAGAGATCGAAGATGTTTATGGTCTGGAAGGGGGTAAAGCCACCAGTGTAGTTGTAAGGGTTGACCAGCCGGAGAGTGAAGATCAGGTTAAGGAAAAAATAAGAGATGCCGGGGTGAATGAGGAGGTTTTCACGTGGGCTGATAAATCAGAGACTCTCATAAAGCAGGCAATGCAAAGCATGGGTGCTATTGATACCATGTCCAAGTTTGTGAGCCTTATCGTAGGAGCAGCATTGATACTGATCATAATCTATATCAACATACTTAACAGGAAGAAAGAGATCGGCATTTTAAAAGCAGTAGGCATCACCCCGAGATCGATAGTATTGTCCTATGCTTTCCTTAGCATGTTCTATGTTTCCCTGGGGATTTTCGCGGGATTGATCCTATACCTGTCACTTATGCTTTACTTCCAGGCGAATCCGGTGATATTCTATGAGACCATGGAAATAAGGCCCGTGATCGATCCTATGTTGCTGATCCAGAGCATAGTTACCATGCTTACACTTTCAGTGATAGCCGGAACACTTCCTGCATGGAGTGTATCAAGAGAGAGCATACTCAAAGCCATATGGGGTAGATGATATGATCGTTGTGAAAGACCTCAAAAGGTTTTATGGGTCAGGTGAGACCACTGTAAAGGCTCTTAATGGTGTTTCTTTCGAAATAAAGAAAGGGCAATTCGTAGCGATAATGGGGGCATCCGGTAGTGGCAAGACAACAATCCTGAGGATTCTGGCATTACTGGATGATGCAACGAGTGGAGAATACACCATTAGGGGATTGCAGGTTTCCAATCTTCCTGAAGCAGAACGAAGTTATTACCGGCTGACGCAGGTTGGTTATGTGTTCCAGGATTATGCACTCATTAACGAAATGACGGCTGCAGAAAATGTCTATGTTCTTTCTATGATGGAAGGAAAATCAAAAAAGGAGTCTTATGAAACTGCTCTTGAAGCACTGGACAAGGTTGGTCTGAAAGGCAAAGACGACAGGATCCCCGATGAGCTCTCGGGCGGAGAAAAGCAAAGAGTAGCAATTGCAAGGGCCATTGCAAAGAAACCCGATATAATGTTCGCTGACGAGCCCTGCGCGAACCTGGACACCAGGAACTCGAAGCAGGTCCTTGAAGTTTTCAAGGACCTGAATGACAACTATGGCCAGACAATTATAATGGTAACACATGAACCCTGGCATGTTGAGTATGTCGACAGGGTGATAACTCTTGAAGATGGGAAGTTGGTAAGTGACGAGCTAACAGAAGAAAGCGGGAGTGAATGAAAACAGATTTCATGTACTCCCTTTTATTTATTAATAATTATTCTTTTTTTGCGAGTGGCATCATCTGGCAACCGCATGAAGTAATCATATGCTGTACGACAGACTTATATATCATCCTTGTTTGTTAGGATTGCTTTTAGAGGCTAGAACTATTTTGATAAATTATAAGTTTAGATGGTATTTCCTTAATTGTATCTACTGTTTTTTCGTATGTTTACCACTCTGGTTATTATCTTTTTAAGCACTTTAAAGGAAGTGAAATATTTGTTCAACAACATGGAACCAACTGCACCAGTAGAAGCTGGCGAAACATACGACGTGACAATTGAAGATATCGCAAGAGAAGGCGACGGAATTGCTAGAGTAAGCGGTTTTGTAATCTTTGTCCCTGCTGCAAAGGTCGGCGACGAAGTGACAATCAAAGTCACCAAGGTCATGAGAAAGTTCGCATTTGGCGAATTAGTATAATTAATCTAATTAATAAAAAACGTTATTTGAAGACCAGTTTCTGGTCTTCGATCCTTATTTTTTAATTTCCTATCATACATTAATTAACTTTATAGACTTTCACCGTGTGAAACAACTGGATCTTGATCCTTAAACCAGCAAGATTATCTCTTATAAGTTGAGATGGGTCCGATTGATCACTAATAAGTTTTTACACTTCAATTCAGGGTATAACATGTCATTTGATAATCTTAATCTAATCTACCCGCTCCAGCGGGCATTGTCCGAAGAGGGCTACGTAGAACCCACTCCCATACAGGAGTTATCCATCCCTCATCTGCTGAACGGCAGGGATATGATCGGGATCGCACAGACCGGTACCGGTAAGACTGCTGCATTCATTTTACCAATTCTTCACAACATGTCTGAGTCCTACAAGGCACCACGTCCGAGATTCCCCAAGGTGCTTGTTCTTGCACCCACAAGGGAGCTTGCAGCACAGATCGGGGATAGCTTTTCCACCTATGGCAAGTTCACCCGTTTCAAGCACACAGTGGTATTCGGTGGCGTTGGGCAGATGCCACAGGTAAAGGCTCTCTCAAAAGGTGTCGATTCCCTTGTGGCCACTCCGGGCAGGCTTCTGGACCTGATGGAGCAGGGACATGTCAATCTCTCGAATGTGGAATATTTCGTACTTGACGAAGCGGACAGGATGCTCGATATGGGTTTCATCAATGATGTGTACAAGGTAGTTGACCTGCTTCCACAAAAACGCCAGTCGCTTTTCTTCTCAGCCACTATGTCACCTGAGATCTCCAAACTCGCCAGAAAATTGCTCAGTAACCCTGCTCATGTAGAGGTCACTCCACAGGCAACAACTGTTGAACGCATAGATCAGTTCATCTTTTTCGTAGATTCAGAGGACAAGAACGAATTACTTTTGCATTTGCTGAGAGGTAAGCATCTGGAATGTGTTCTCATATTTACACGTACAAAGCACCGGGCCAACAAGGTCACAGAGATGCTCAACAAGAATAACATCCCTGCAGGTGCGATCCACGGTAACAAGTCCCAGACCCACCGTACAAAGACCCTCCAGAGCTTCAAGACCGGAGAACTGCGTGTACTGGTTGCAACTGACATAGCTGCCCGTGGAATTGATATTGAGGATATCTCCCATGTGATCAACTACGATCTGCCGAACATCCCTGAAAGCTACGTGCACCGCATAGGACGTACAGCAAGGGCAGGAGCCGATGGTACAGCATACTCCTTCTGTGCAGCTGATGAGCGAGACTTCCTTCGTGATATCGAAGACCTCACCAACATGGAGATCGAGGTCGCTGAGCACAATTATCACTCCGAAAAGGCCCGGAATGCCACAGGAGATGCGGCAAGGCCGGCCCCTAAGAAACAAAGAGGCAGAAAGGCCACTCCTGGAAACAAGGGCAGAGGAAGGGGCAGGAAGGCTGACGGCAAAGGTAAAGATAAGGATAAAGGTAGTCGTGGTAATGCCGAAAGCAAGTCCAAAGGTGGAGATGCCAGAGGCAAAAAGGGAGCTGGTAGTGGCAGATCTGGTGACAGCAGGAGCAAGAACACAGGTTCCAAAGGCAAACCTGGCGGCTCTAAAAGTGGAAACAAGACTGGTCGGTCAGGAAGTTCCAATACCGGGCAGGGCAGGAATAAGAGTGGAAACCGGTCTGGTCAGAACTCCGGCAGGTCCGGTAATCGCAATTGATCGTGCTTATTCAGCTTTTAATATCGAGGTTTGATTTATTGGGTCGTTGAGTTATTGCATCTTGGAGTATTGGCTTGTATGTTGCTGGCCATTGCTCCATGGACAAAGCTCAATAGCAAGATCAAATAAAAAGAACATTAAATTGTATATAAAAAAAGCATAACAAAAAAGAAGGATGCCACACCATCCTCCCTTTGTAAATATCTCTTCAGCCTTCCCTGTGGTGCTCGGTTGCTGCCAGAAGATCAATACCGGCATCAGTGAGCCTGTATATGTCTTCTTTGATCACAACGATGTTGGCACTTTTCAGGAAGTCCATGTGATATTTGAAGGAATTGTCATCAACCTCAAGTTCGGCCTTAAGCTGTTCTTCGGGTTTACCGAAAGCGCCTATGGTCTTTACCATCTTTCTCCTGATTGGGTGTGATGCAGCTTTGTCAAGCATAGCATGTTCGTTCTTTACCCTTTCTCCTTCTGAAGGTTTCTGCATTATGATGTCATCAAGTTCATCGTAATCATCGTCCATTTATTTTCACCTCGATTATTCAGTTGAGCGGATTATCTTTAATGATTAATCATTTATAATACTATCGTTTTCATTTTGTTGTTATTTTACTTTCTTTTTGTTGTACTAGTTATATTTGAGCATTGAGGAATCTAATACAGTATTATTTTTCTGGTCTGCTGACAATAAGCCTGAATATATCAATAAATGTCATGTGCCTGTCTTCTATGATGATTGCTCCTCCTTTTTTTAAATTGCCAGGTGTATCCCTATTTATGTTAAGGGCAACGAGCATGTTTGTTACCGGGGTGATAATGTCCTGCATGAAAGCTATCAAACGGTTACTGGAGCGAACATGTTCCAGGTCGATGATCTTTCCAGCCGGCTTACAAACTCTCACGCATTCTTCCACAGTTTTTACAGGGTCAGGGACTGAGCAAAGTACAAGCGTCATCACTACAGAATTAAAGGCATTGTCCTTAAATGCGAGATGCTGGGCGTCCATCAGTATAAGATCAATATCAATACCTTTTGCTCTCTCTTTCGATCTTGCTGCCATTCCCGGGGAAAGTTCAATGGCCACCATGCGTACATCTTTCTCCTTTGGGTAGTATCTGAAGTTCCTTCCTGTGCCGAAACCTACCTCAAGGCATCTGCCTTCGACTTTTGAGAAAACCGTTGGTCTCCATCGTTTAAAGGCAATCTGTTCTACTATGCCTTCCACAATATCATAAAATCGAGAAAAGCGGTTGAATCGATGAAGCACTGCTTTTGTTTCTGCCACTTTTATTCCCCAATCCAATTCTGTTCGGATGTTATATTTAGTTTCTGAAATGCTCACAAAAGATATTTTATCCATCAAAACCAATTCTCTTTAGGGAGGGTAAATTCATGAAGCAGTTACTCAGTTTAATTTTGGTTCTTCTTATATCTCTGATAGTTATGGCCTCTGGATGTGTTTCTTCTGATACCAATAATGGTAGTGACGGCACCTATGATGGTGAAGCGGAAACACTTGAATACCAGGGTGTAAAACTGACTCCGATCAGTGAGCAGAGGGACAATTCCATAAAGGGAACTCCGCAAATAAATATCAACAACTATTTCCTGACGGTCGATGGAATGGTGGACGATCCGCAGTTCCTGACGTACGAACAGATCACTTCTTACCCGAACGTTTCAAAGTTGGTTATGCTTGATTGTGTTGAAGGCTGGAGCTACGTGGCAAAATGGACCGGTATTCCCGTAAAGACCCTTCTTGATGAGGCCGGTGTTCAGGACGGTGCCACCACTGTGATATTTTATTCTGCAGATGGCTATTCCACAGCTCTTGAGCTGGATTATCTTGTAGAGAACAACATCATCCTTGCTTACGAACTGAATGATGTGACACTCCCAAGGGATCATGGTTACCCGTTCCAGCTTGTGGCAGAAGACAAGTATGGCTACAAATGGGCCAAATGGGTTACCGGCATTGAGGTCACTGATGAACCTTATGAAGGCTACTGGGAAAGCAGGGGCTACAACAATAATGCCGATGTTGGCGGGCCAAGGTTTGACTGAGTTTCCACCAGCATCTTTTCTTTTTAGTCCTTAGAGTAGATCGTGTATTCCACTATCAACAGGAACAGCGGGAACAAAGTGCTCAACAGGATCTGTGTATCCGCTCCGATCACTTCCACCTCGCTGATCATGTTCAGCGACCTGAATATCAGGAAGATTATTGCTCCCAAAGTAATGCTCTGGAGAATTCCAAATATCCAGAATATGTTCTTGTTTTCCATAAATGGCACCTCACATTTCTATTTTCACTCTTCTGATCTTTATTGTTTTCTGAATTAATTGGTCCTACAATTGTTCGGCCTTTGAGAACAATTGCATTTACATGTCTATAATAAATACAAATCAACCATAATTATTATATCGTTTGCAGTAATATTTTTCAATAGTTTTCGGAAGTGGAATAATTGCTATGGAACATACAAAGAAGTTGAAAATATCTCTGGCATGTATCTCAGCCATCTTCTTTTTTATGGTATTATTTTATGGATTGACAATATCCGGTTTTTCTGAACGGATAGTTTCATCCGATGTTGCATATCTGTGGTTGGGACTGACACTTCTATTGGGTGTTATCTCATTAATTGGAGCCATTATATTTTTATCTGATATCAGGAAAATGTCTGTAAAATGGTATCTGGGCGTACCACTCTTGTCGGTAATGTTTACGATCGTAGTTACAAGTATTTTTTTGTTATATTATGTGACTTCTCTTCCAATAGATCCTGCTGAGCCTGTAGGATTCATTCACATGGCTTCATTACTAGCACTTGCTCCGGCTTCAATACCATTTTTCTTTTCATTTCCGGATTCTTCGGATGTGCGATACATTTCGGGAGTACTGGCTGGTTTTATGAGTATTTTTGCAGTTGCTGATCTGTTTTTTATAATAAAAGACGTTTTTTTGTATCCGATCCCCTGTTCGAATGCTCTGGCAGTTGGATTTGTTTATTATCTTATTGGAGTTTCGATGATCGGATTCTGTTTTTTATTGCTTGCTAAAAAATTCCACAGGAAGAATTACATGCCGATATCAAAACAGGATGAAATAGGTGGGAAAAATTAAAATGACAAAGCTCGGAACTCATGAGAGATACCTGATAATTTTTGCACTACTGCTGGTATGTGTAGTGATCTTAGCATCGGCAGGACTCGGAGTCGTAAAACAGAATGAGGATGAAAGTGGAATTGAAGCTCTTACAGATGGGTCTGATGATGGCTCATCTGAAAGTAGTGAGATGCCATCACCATCACCAATCCCGGGTGAAGATGTTCTTGGTTCCAGCATCAACACAAGTGACGAACAAAATCCGGAACCAATGAATGAATCTGCAATAGAACCAGTGTCTGATCAGAGCAATGCGAATAGCGATAAGGTTACGCTTACTGTCAGCGGAAGTCTTGAATATGTATCTCCTGAAGAGATGAGCAAGATGTCGGATGTAATTATTATCGGTACAGTAAAAGAGGTATTACCGAGTGAATGGAACACCGGGGACGGGCAAATACCTAACGATGATATCTATGAGCTGGAATGGTATGATATCTACACTGACGTGGTGATTAATGTAGATGAGTATCTCAAGAATCCGTTATCTGAAAAAGAAGTGATAGTCAGGACACTTGGTGGTGAAAAAGATGTTATTTCAATTGTTGTAGAGGATGAGGCTTCCTTTAATCCCGGGGAAAAAGTGTTCCTTTATCTAAAGAACGACACATGGCCAAATACTATGTCCAATGGTCCTGAGCACTTTGTGGTCACTGGTGTTTCACAGGGCAAGTTTACCCTTACGGAGGATGGCAGAGCGATCCATTTCGGGGAATCTTTCACACTTGATGAGCTTTTGGAGACGATCTGATCTAAGCAGTGTTTATCGGGGGATATCATGACTTCTTCATATCTATACCCATTGTTCATGGGAATTATCATGTTCCTTTTAGGTCTCCCTGCTAACTATTTCATGTTCCGCGAAATAAGGTGGAAGTACACATTGGTTATGGCGATCAGCATGGCAATTGGAACGTTCATAGGTATCTTATTGTTTGAGTGACAGGCATGCTTAGGTGGAATAATGCAAAGAAATAATCCGGTAATCGTTGCAATTGTACTGATCGCGGTCGTTGGCCTCATCCTTCTTGCTTTCATGGTTGCTGTACCCAAAGTACAGATCGATGGTGCAGTGCTGAGCATTGAGAACGAAGATATTGAAGACCATGAAGTGCGAGTGGAGATCATTGATCCGAAGGGCGTGCGGCTTTATGATGAGGTGTATGTGATAGAAGCAGATACCCGGAAAGGAATCAGAAAATCAGTTCCTGAATTGGGGATGTACACTTACAGGCTCACACTGGATAATGGTTTTATCGTAACTCAAAATGGCAGTGTTGAATATTCTACCAACTTAGGAAGTTCAGAACATCTGGAATTTGTGATTCCTTCCGGAGGGGAACGCATCGTTTTTGATGGTGCTACGATCGCTTGATAAGGTTGGGGTAGTATATGCAGATCGAAAGTAAGAATATAAATGAAAATCTAATTGGTGTCTTTGTTGTTCTCGGAACGCTTGGAGTTTATCATTTGCTCTCCATTGAAACAAATATCATTCCCGGCTTGTTCCATTACTTGCCACGAATGTTGGTTCCTTCACTTTTCCTGATATCTCCGGGTGTTGTTTGCGGTTGTATATTTGCCATGTTCACAAGGAATATTTTCAAGATACTGTTTGCGGGGGTCGTAACGATTATACTGTGGATCTACTGGTTTTCCGCCATATTTCCGGCTTTGATTTACTGATGTGTTCCGGGAACCTTCCCATAGTATATTAAAAAAGATAGGTATGTTAGGAGTAAATCATGAAAATAAATGAAAGGGTGCTTGTTGCAGGAGTATTTGGTGCACTTTTTTTGTTGATTCTTTTCATCCTTTTGATCCCATTCATATTTACCGGACCTGCATCTTCCTTCTTTGTAGTTCACAACCATGATGTCAATGATCATACCGTAGTTATCGACGTATTTGATTCACACAACAGGTCCATAGTAACGGAGACCTATGAATTAGGGCCTAAAAGCGACATCTCACAAAAGAGGCCTTTGAGATTGAGTCTGCCATTCTCAAAAGGTGAATTTAATTTTAAGGTAACTGTGGACGACAAAATAATAGGGATATATCCTGTGAAAATACCGGATCCATATACAATGGTAAATATCCGGCTGTATTACGAAGACTATACAGGAAATATGACTCCGGTATCTCTGGAAGTGGTAGAAATTTGTTGAATTTGTATTAAGTGAACTGATAATGCGATTAGCTCTTGAAATTCATGCTAAAGACGATCGGATGGTAGGAATACAAGATTTTTTTAAAAAAGAAAAAGGTAATTCAAGCTTCATGGAAACGTTAAACAACATTGTTTTCATAAAGATTCTGGTGCCATGTTGCCTTGAATTAAACTGCCGTCAAAACAGAAGGGAAATAGCCATCAACCGCGTCTAAAACATTCCAGAAGGTCTTTGCATCTTCGAGGGTTTCAAAGAAAAAGACCTTATCATTGTAGGAGGTCATGAAGAATTTTGCATCATGATCCGCTTCTTGATCAGAGAGGATGGGGTCCTTTTCACCCATAAAACAATATTCGATATATTCTGTAACCGGCTCCACAAAAAGCTTCCCTTCAGGGGAATACTTCCCATCCTGGCAGTAAACACCTTGATCACTCTGGAATTTCCTGTAGGCTACAACAGCTCTTTCAAACTTCTCATTGTCAATTCCAAAGTTCACAATTTCTAATTTATACTCGCTCATATCTTTATATCCCCTATTATCTGAGGGAATGTAGGTTTATGAGCATATATATTTATTTGAGTATCTGAATAATTATATACTAGTCCGGTTTATTCTATTTACTTTATAGTATCTCGAATTTACTTATTTTACAAATCACAACTTTCCTTTTTTGGTTTGATTCCGACAATATGGGGAAAGTACTGTTCAGTAAATAAATATGATCAAGTCAAGAATTACAAAAAAAGATATGGACGCTGAGGGGGAGATTCGAACTCCCGCAGCGCGTTAGCACTACCGGTTTTCAAGACCGGCGCCGTAGTCCACTTGGCTACCTCAGCAAATGAATGGTTCCTAAATAGTGTTTTCAGGTATAAGGCTTTTGCTCCAAAAAGGTGTTGTAGACCCTTTTTTGAAAGAAATGTGAAGAGGATTACTCTTCACTTTCTGTAACTTCTTCAGCTTCTTCCTCTGCAGCAGGTTCAGGGGTTGGAAGCGGGTATTTCTCAACGTAGCTTACTTCTTCAAGACCTACGTATTCTACAAGTTCGCTTGCGACCCTTCCCTTTGCCATGAGCCAGCGCTGGTTGAATGAAAGCATTGCAGGTACGGTTATAGCTACCTTTTTGTCATTGACCTCTACTTCAAGGTCAGGAATTCCGGTGTAGAGTGCAAGAAGGCCCTGTACCTGTTCGTTGATGTCCTCGAGCTTCTCTTCGATGGTGTAGTCGTAGGTAACTTCCTTGCCTGCGAGTGGGTGGTTGAAATCAACACGTACCCTGCGGCCGATGACCTTTGTGACTGTTCCTCTCTTGTTGTCGATCTCGATGTTCATGCCAGGGTATGCTTTCTGGTCTGTGAACTTTGTAATGGAAACGTTCTCAACAAGTTTTGGGTCGTGTGCGCCAAAGCCTTTTTCTGGTGGTATTATAACTGTACCTGTGAATCCGACCTCTTTGCCTGCGATATCTTCGTCAAGACCTGCAATGGTGTGTCCTGCACCAACGATAACTACGTCGCCGCCGTACATGCCGCGTGGGTTGTAAATCTCGTTCTCCTTTGCAAGTTCTTCATTGGTTGTATCGAAGATCTGTTCTTCATCGAACTTTCCGGTGTATGATAGTTTAATAACATCGCCTTTTTCTATTGCCACTATAATCAACTCGATCAAATTTGTAAGTCTTTAGTTATATCAAAGCGTTTGATTCATCTAAGGAATTTCTTCTGGCTATACTCTTTTGCCTTTAATAAGTTTTTGGGACGATTTCTGGTAGATGGTATCCACAAATTATGTTTTTTTTTCAGCGTGTTCCACTCTCGGTAAAAATCAATCCGTTTTTTGCTTATTTTAATTTTCTAGCATACAAGAATCGATAGCATCCATAATGATAATTATGATAATAATTCATATGGGTTATGAGCTTTACCCACTTGGTATATACTTATGATTATACAAATCCAAACATATACATATTTATATATGTTTATAACAATTGATTATATACAGTCTACAATCTGGCCAACGGGATGAGGTCGTATGAATGAAGAACAAGATGTGTCTATGGGTATTTGTGGAAAGGTCGACCTGGAGTCGGTCCTAAAGCAATCACTTGAAGAAATTAAAAACTCAGCCGAGACCAAGGCTCTGCTGGAATCTATCATTAACAGAAGCCCTGCAGTGATCTTCTTCTGGTCTGCAGAAGATGATCGTCCTGTAGAGTTTGTCACAGAGAACGTTGAAAGGTTCGGATACAATAAGGATGATTTTGTATCTGGTACTTTGCCTTATCACAATATTCTGCATCCGGATGACAGGGAAGATGTCCGGAATGCCATCAGCACTTCGGTTGCTGAAGGAAAAGAGCAATTCAACTGTGAATACCGGCTTCTGACAGAGTCTGAGGATGTCAGGTGGGTTTATGAGAGCACGCTTATAGAGCGGAACACTGACCAAAGCGTAAGTCATTTCTATGGAATTATTTTTGATATAACGCATCGCAAGCTTGCTGAAAAGGAGATTGCGGATAATGAACGTGATATTTCTGTACTGTATTCCGCGGTAACTCTGGCATCAGAGTCGCTGGACATCGATGACCTGCTATCGGAGATCCTGATGGAGATCGGTGATCTTCTGGACATCGAGGCAGGAGGCGTATATATTATTGATCACGATCAAATGGAGGCAAATCTCAGGGCGCATATAGGGCCTGAGGGGGAGCTGGCATCCAGTATATCTTACTCTAAGGAAGAGGATATGTTCAAGAATGTTGCAGACCTCCCGAAGCATGCCACCATCTCTGAAGAGGTAGTCCGGAGAGGTTCACGCTTTGTAACAAGGAACAACCTTACATTCTACCTTTATTCTCACGATAAAGTGGTTGGTTTTGTTCTCCTGCTGACCTCTGATAAGGATTCGCTCAATGAGAAGAACATAAAGGTCCTTGAGCATGTTGGCAAACACATTGGTATTGCCATCGAGAATGCCCAGCTGTTCGAGAAGACGCAGGGTGATTATGAGGACCTCCGTTCTGTCGATAAGATGAAGAACGAGTTCTTTGCAAACTTAAGCCACGAACTGAAGACGCCTATGATATCTATCAAAGGCTTCAGTGAGCTTCTGGGTGAAGGAAAGTTCGGTCCATTGACAACCGAGCAGAAAAGGGCTAATGATGCTGTTGTAAGGAATGCTGAAAAGCTCAGGAGCCTTATCGATTCCCTTCTTTACATGAGCATGGAAAAAGAAGGTAAATACAAATACAATTTCACCACCGTTTCAGTCAGGAGATTCATAGGCAATTCTATAGAGGTTGCACGCGCTCATGCAGGTGCGAACAACATTGTCTTCAAGGAAGATATCCCTGAGAACATTTCGAACATATGTGGTGATGAAGAGCGCCTGTCAACTGCTTTGAACAATATTATTGATAATGCGGTCAAGTTCATGTCCGAAGGGGAGGTCACTGTTTCTGTCCAGGATGAACCGGATCAGATCCACATTCGTGTGAAGGATAATGGTATTGGAATTCCCAAAGATGAAGTTGATAAGGTCTTTGACAGTTTTTACCAGGTGGATGGCTCTCTTACAAGGGTCTATGGCGGTACCGGTCTGGGTCTGCATGTTACCAAGAGGATCATTGATGTCCACAACGGTAAGATCTGGCTGAAGAGTCTGGAAGGGTTTGGCACTACTGTGCATATCACATTGCCAAAGTAATCTCTTCCACTATCTTTTTACAATCCTGTGACCATTTTTCTTTTTTTCTTTTTTGAGTTCAGATTCTATTTTAGCTTCAGCATCCGATATTTCTGCAACGATGTTCTTTTTTCATGATCGGTTTTGATCTTCAGGTCATATTATGCATGGCTGTAAATTACCGGAAGTAATATATGCAACTGCGATTATTACCGAATATAATGCAGAGGTACTAGAAATGGTCAAAAAAACAATTCATGAGATCAATGACAGGATACGTGATGGCAGTGTTAATGTTGTAACTGCCGAAGAAATGGTCGATATTGTTGGCGAATTGGGGGCAGAAGGTGCCGCTAAGGAAGTGGATGTTGTAACTACAGGTACCTTTGGCGCCATGTGCTCATCAGGCGTATGGTTGAACTTTGGTCACTCGGAACCTCCTATCAGGATAAGCAAAATGTGGCTCAATGACGTGGAAGCGTATTCCGGTGTTGCTGCCGTGGATGCCTACATAGGTGCGACCCAGCAATCCCAGTCAAAGGGAATGGACTATGGTGGTGCTCATGTAATAGAGGACCTTGTCCGTGGCAATTCCATTGATATACACGGGATTTCCCCCGGAACTGACTGCTATCCCAGGAAGGTCATTGATACGACCATCAACATATATGACCTGAATCAGGCGATCATGCTCAATCCTCGTAACTCATACCAGAAGTATAATGCTGCGACCAACAGCACAAACCACACTCTGCACACTTATATGGGCGCTTTGCTGCCCCATAACGGAAATGTAACTTACTCCGGTGCCGGTGTCCTTTCGCCGATGCATAATGATCCAAACTATGAGACCATCGGTACAGGTACACGTATCTTCCTCGGAGGGACTCAGGGTTATGTTGTAGGAGAAGGTACTCAGCACTCACCTGCAGCAGGCTTTGGTACTCTGATGCTCAAAGGTGACCTCAAGGAGATGAGTCCTGAATACATCCGTGCTGCAACTTTTAAAGGTTATGGCTCATCACTCTATGTTGGAATGGGTATTCCTATCCCTGTCCTCAACGAGGATATTGCAAAAGCTACTGCTGTAACAGATGATGATATTGTTACAAATGTCCTGGATTATGGTGTCCCGAGCAGGGACCGTCCGGTTCTCAGGACAGTAACATATGGTGAACTTCGCTCAGGTTCCATAGATATCAATGGTAAAGAGGTTCCGACCTCTCCAATGTCAAGCTTCAAGAAATCCCGTGAGATAGCCAATGAACTAAAGCAATGGATCCGTAACGGTGAGTTCTTTGTAAGCATGCCTGTGGAGCGTCTTCCCCGGGATACCGCCTGCAATGCAATGAAACAGACCAATGCCAATCCGCATGTGATGGATATCATGTCCTCTGATGTGACAACAATCCGGGAGGATGCAGGTTTCCATGATGCTGCCAAGGTAATTATGGAAAAACAGTTCAACCACCTGCCTGTGGTGGATAGTGGCAATCACCTTGTTGGTATTGTAACCGCATGGGATATCTCAAAGGCAGTTGCAAAGGATGAACATAATCTTGTAAAGGACATAATGACGCGGAAGGTCGTTACTGCAAGCCCGGATGAGGCCGTGGACGTCTCAGCTTTCAAGCTGGACAGCAACAATGTCTCTGCACTCCCGGTTATCGATTCAAACAGGCATGTGGTGGGTATAGTCACAAGTGATGATATCAGCAAACTGCTTGCAAGGAGGCACTAATCATGATGATAAAGATAAACATAGCTGCGGACATCGTTACAAAGCCCATACTTGCAGAATCAATTATGGAGACCGGTGCACTGTTGAACATTTCTCAGGCACATTTCGACCCTACCCGTGGTGAGGTCGTGGCAGAGATAACTTCCGACCAGTTCCGGAAGATAAAGGACTCTCTTGTTGGCAAGGGCGCTGAGGTGCTTGTGCTTGACACTCCGATCAGCAGGGATGAGGAAGAATGTGTGGAATGCGGCGCTTGTATCTCTGTGTGCCCTGTAAAGGTATTCTCATTTGCAGATGACTGGAGCCTTGAGGTAGATTCAGACAAGTGTATCCAGTGTGGTACCTGCATTAAGATGTGCCCGCATAACGCTTTGACACTCGGTCACTAATATCTGTCTATGAAAGAACATTTCCAGCTTAAGGAGACCATTGTCACCATAGTAGGTGATGAGGGGTCTCATATTAAGGCAGCAAAGGATGCTATTGCACTTCACAGGGCAAAACTGGAGAGTTACATCCTTCGTGATCCTTACTTTAAGATAACACTGGAGCCTCACAAATGCAGTGATGATGCACCTGAGGTCGTCAAAAGGCTTGTAAGGGCAGGTAATGCCATGGGTATTGGTCCCATGAGCGCGGTCGCAGGTACGATATCGTCACTTGCCGTAGAGGCCATGGTCGAGGCAGGTGCTTCCTATGCCATTGTTGATAATGGCGGGGATATTGCCATGATCAATGACCGGGAGGTAATCATTGGGATCTATGCAGGTAATTCTTCCATTAAGGATATCGGACTTGTTATCGAACCTTCCTCCGGAATTCGTGGGATCTGCACTTCTTCGGGTACCGTGGGGCCGTCCATAAGTTTTGGTATGGCGGATGCTGCTGTGATTTTTTCAGATGATGTATCCCTGGCAGATTCTGCAGCAACTGCCCTGTCGAATGCCACAGATATTGGCAGGGGTGCTGTGGAGAAGGCTTTTGATGTTGTGAAGGATGTTCCGGGAATTGACGGTGCTCTTCTGGTACAGGGCGAGTATATGGGAATGTGGGGCGATGTGCCAAAAATAAGCCGGGCCGATGTACGTTATGAGTGTATAACAAAAGGATGAACCTGGCTCGCAGGTGCATTTCATCAAGTATTTAGTTAGAAAAAGTCTGGAAGGTGCATTGTTGCACCTTCATTTTAAGTTGCTATTGTTATTGAACTTCAGGCCGGAGGTGCCGTCTGGAATGGTAATTCCTCGTATGGCTGTATCACGACAAATCCTTCGCCTTTAAAGGCCATCTGTACACTTTCTCCGCTTGATCGTCCGACAAATGTCTTCAGGGAGACGTCTGTTTTAAGGTCCGGCTTAAGATTTCCTGACCATGCGACCGTTGCGTTAGGGTCGGTGAATACCGGTCTGTCCTTTGTCACCTGGAGTGTAAGTGGGTCATAGTGTGTAGTGATGGCAACCATTCCGCTTCCCTCAAGTTTGACGTTGAAAAGTCCTCCGGCAAGCATTCCAGTGACCTTCTTCATTATCTTGATGTCCCAGTTTATCCCGTCTTCAAATGCAAGCAGGTCATTGCCGTTGACAAAGATGGAATCATTGTCCAGTTTGAGGATAGAGATCTTCTTACCTTCGTCAGCAAGGTATACTTTTCCCCTTCCTTCTGCTTTGGTAAGGCTGACTCCCTCTCCAGTGACTGCTTTTTTCAGCATCTTGCCAACACCGTGTTCGAGAACCCCTTCCCTTGTGAACTTTACATCGCCAAGGTAGGCGATCATTGAACCGCGTTTTGTCCAGACCCTGCCATTGAGATTAAGCTCAAGCATCCTGTCCCTTTCAAGTTCGAATAATCCTTCTCCTAGGTCTCTCTGGCCAGTCTGATCGATAAATTCTTCTATTGAATATCTTCCCATGCTATCATGTCCTTTGATGTTTCAACTTTCTATTGTCCGGTCCAGATCTTCCCCCGGTCTGGAATAATTCCTATGTATTCAAAACATTAAATATATTTAAAATATCTTATCGTCCTATCTTTTAATTATACCTGGGATTTTTGTCTGCTCTATTATTCCTGCATGATCGATAAAATTCGACAATATTCTAAGTTTGGATCGTGCTGAAACACAAATCGATTGCAGTGATGTCCAAGACGTTTGCGACAATTGTCGATAGCCTTATATATTAATATCTATAAATAGTATTTTCAGACGACAGTCATACTTGGAATGGATCCGGTAAATATTTATGTTTGGATATTTGTCGATAATGTCTGTTCCATATGCCAGATTTATTTCTGGCAGCAAGAGAGGGCGATGTGAAGAATATTATCGGGTTTCCGATAGTAGTTACTAATGTGTGTAGTGACTACTCTATACAACTTCATTTTTGCCGGAACATAACCGTTCGCTTACAACACGGACGGCCGCAAGGATGCTTGCGGACAAGAGAGGAAGATCTCCTGACATTATTGAAAGGAGAATAATATTAATCTGAATACAGTCGGCGTGGAAACACGTAAATTGCAGTAGAATGCGATATCCAAGAGAGGGGATGAACGTGCAGTCTATAGTACAGGAAGCATTAAAACACTCAGAAAAAGAAAGAGAGTACAGACAGTCAGTATCAGCAGACGACCAGTTTGAAGGATTCGGAATGCCTCGGATCACCATCGTTGGTTGTGGCGGTGCTGGAAACAACACCATCAACCGATTGTACAACATCGGTATCGAAGGTGCAGAGACTATTGCTATTAATACCGATAAACAGCATCTGGATCACATCCGTGCTGACAAGAAGATCCTTGTCGGTAAGACCCTTACAAGAGGTCTTGGTGCTGGCGGTTATCCTGAAGTTGGTGCAAAAGCTGCAGAGCTTGCACGCGGTACCCTTGAAGAGATCTTCAAGGAAAGTGACCTTGTTTTCGTAACAGCTGGTATGGGTGGAGGAACCGGTACCGGTGTAGCACCTGTTGTTGCAGAGATCGCAAAGGAACAGGGAGCTATCGTAGTAGGTATGGTGTCCAGTCCGTTCAGGGTAGAGCGCGCACGTACCGTAAAGGCAGAAGAAGGTCTTGAGGACTTCCGCAGGGCAGCTGACACAGTTATCGTTCTTGACAACAACAGGCTTCTTGATTACGTTCCAAACCTGCCTATCGAGCAGGCATTCTCCGTTATGGACCAGCTTATCGCTGAGACCGTAAAAGGAATCACTGAGACTATCACACAGCCATCTCTTATCAACCTTGACTACGCAGATATCCGTGCTATCATGGGCTGCGGTGGCGTTGCTGTCATGCTTGTTGGAGACAGCAAGAATCAGGACAAGAGCAACGATGTTGTTCGCACAGCACTCAATCACCCACTCCTTGATGTTGACTACAGAGGTGCAACAGGCAGCCTTGTACACATCACAGGAGGTCCAGACCTTAGCCTGAAGGAAGCAGAAGAGATCGCAGCATCCCTTACCTATGAGCTTTCACCAAATGCAAATGTCATCTGGGGAGCACGTATCAGGGACGATTACGAAGGAAAGGTACGTGTCATGGCTATCATGACCGGTGTGCAGTCTGCACAGGTACTTGGTCCTCAGTTCCAATCAGGTATTGTTGAGAACACATCAACAAACACAAACACCAACACGAGGTCCTCCTCTTTTTCTCGGGCCGAGCGGGGACGAAGAACGGTCGTTGAACCGATCGGTTCCCAGGGATCACACGGTGGTTCCATAATTGACATAATTCAGTAAGTTCTGTTCTATGGGGCTGGTGTGAAATACCACCGGTCCTATTCCACCACTTTTTTAGACCACTTTTTAACATCACTATTTTACAACTTTTTGATCTGCTTTTTTGATCTTATTTTAATCAATGGATATTCTTTTTTACGATGCAGCTAATCTTAGGTCATGGAAATCCTGGTCGCAACAGGCAAGCTTGCAGAGAATACCGTTCGTTTCTCTGTAGTTGACAACGCCGATGTTCTTGTTCTGGATATTGAAGTAGCTGCCTTTCTAACTCCTCACAGGCTGCTCTCTGAACTAAAAAAGCAGCAGAAGAAGTATGATGTGATCTTTGTACCTGGCCTTTGTTCCGGGGATTTTTCACTGGTTGCAGAGGAACTGGGGTGCAAGATATACCTGGGCCCCAAACATGCTTATGATCTTAGCAATGTGCTCCGCTTTGTTGGTGAAATGGAATTCTCTCTGGAGGTTCCGGCATGCGAGCTTCTAACTGATGTGTGGAGGGACATTGCCCTGGAAACCCTTGCTGAGATCGAGAAGGACGCTGAACCTATCATGATGCTTGGAAGTGTAAAGCTTGGTGGCGGCTCGCGGATGAAGGTGATGGCTGAAGTAGTGGATGCAACCGGTTTTGGTGAGGATGAGCTTTCCGGGAGGATTGCTTCCTTTATTAAAAAAGGTGCAGACATAATCGATCTTGGTGCTTCCCTGACTGCATCTCCTGATGATATAAGGAGGGCTGTCCGCACAGCCCGTGAGGTTTCAACTGTTCCCATAAGCATTGATACGCTGGAACCTGCGTTAATCAGGGCTGCACTGGAAGAAGGTGTTGATCTTGTGCTGAGTTTGAATTCCAGCAATATTGATGCTGTTGCAGGGGAAGTCGCGGGTGCCGATGTTGCAGCGGTTGTGATCCCCGATGCAGGGGAGGGCTTTGAGAGCCTGGTTGCAAATATTGATGCCGCCAGGTCTGCAGGCATTAGCAATATAATCGCAGATCCTGTGCTCGATCCGATCGGTCATGGGATAACCGGATCCATTGTAAGATATTCCAGGTTCCATGGAAAGTATCCGGATATACCTGTCTTCTTTGGTGTGGGTAATGTTACTGAACTGATCGATGCAGATTCCGTGGGTGTCAATGCAACTCTGTGTGGCATTGCTGTAGATGTGGGTTCATGTATCCTGTTCACGCCGGAGTTCAGTGAAAAGACACGTGGTACCATAAGCGAGCTGAACACAGCGGCCAGCATGATGATACTGGCAAAGGAGAGGGGAAGTTCCCCGAAGGATCTTGGGATCGATCTTCTTCGTCTTAAGGAGAAACGCCGCCGTCCGGAAGTCGAGGTGCCGGAGAAGCATGTGGTGGCACAGAAGTTTGCGGGTTGGACTCTTGATCCACTTGGTCCTTTCAGGATCGGGATATCTGCAGACGACAATGGTGGTGTTATCGTCGCACAGCATGAGAAGGCGACCATTGTGGGAAAGAGTGCAAGGGATATAATGGACACTATTATGAGGATGGAGCTCATATCAAAGGTGGACCATGCATCTTATCTGGGATGCGAGCTTGAAAAAGCTGAAATAGCCCTTCGTCTTGGAAGGAGCTATTCACAGGATGATGATATTTGATCTTTTAGTTTTTATTTCCGGGTGTTTATGATGAAACTGGATATTGATGATAAAAAAGCAATTGTTGAGATTCTGGCAGCAAGGTACTTTGCACAACAGAACTGGAAATGGATAAGTCTCAAGCGTGATGTGGATCGGATCTACAAAAGCTTTGATGAGCTTGTGGACCAGTACAATGCCTATCCGTACATGAGCAGGGACTGGTATGTGGAGAACTCCGCATCAAAGAACATCCACCTGTGCAACAAATGGGACGAGCTTAAGGAGTTCGTTGATTTCCTTAAGGCATATTCCGAGGATTTCGATTTCCTTGTGAGCAACAACGACAGGAAGATGTTCTGCATTACTACGTCCGATGGTGAGATCACAGATACTCAGAAGCGTGCCATTACAGAGGCCCGGAATATGAGATGCAATGTGTTCGTATTCAAGGCAAATGTTCCTGAGGAGCTGGATTTCGAGCTTTTGCAGGTTGGAGGGGGGTACTAAACCCTCTGTTGTTTTTCCTTACCTATACCAGAATCCTTATATCTAATACATACTATCTATCGTTTGCTTTAAAGTAAACTTCTTGCTTCGAACGTAAGGTATTAAATAGTATTTACTCACGTATGTGCTGCTTTTTCCATTATGTTTTTCAGCTTAGTTAGTTCTTTCAAGCATCACAAAAGGATGTGAAATATTTGTTCAACAACATGGAATCAACTGCACCAGTAGAAGCTGGTGAAACATACGACGTAACAATTGAAGATATCGCAAGGGAAGGAGACGGCATCGCAAGAGTAAGCGGATTCGTCATCTTTGTACCTGGCACCTCCGTCGGCGACGAAGTTACCATCAAGGTAACCAAAGTAATGCGCAAGTTCGCTTTCGGCGAAGTAGCTGAGTAATTACTCAGCTTCTTTTTTAATGTAGGGAATAGAGCGATCTATTCTTTTACACAACGTTTTTTCTTCCGTCATTTCTTATCATTTGCCAGCTTTGGCTTTTAACTTCTAATATTGCCTCTTTTGCTCTCGTCTGGCCATAAACTTATCCATTCCGTTAGATGAATGGCTGAGCGGTTGAAACAGATTTATAATATATCACTATTATAGAAGACATCCTCATGAAGCCTGAAAACTCATATGATCTCATCATTGTCGGTGCAGGACCTGCCGGTTCCACAGCTGCAGCGTATGCAGCAGAGGCAGGTGCATCCGTCCTGCTTATTGATAAGAAGAAGGATATCGGAATTCCTCTTCAATGCGGAGGTTTCCTTCCTCATCTCGACACTCTGCAGGAGCTTGTTCCAAGTGCAGAGCTTCCTTATACTCTTGAGTCAATACCTTCGGAATGTATCCATGCTTCAAGCAGTGTACAGCGTTTTATCGCTCCCAATGGGTATTCCAAGGAATTTGAGGTCGATGCTGATGCCATCGACAGGCGCAGGTTTGACAAGTATCTTGCAAAAGAGGCAGGCAAATGCGGCGCAAAGCTGATGGCAGGTACCAATGTCCTTGAAGTTAATGGTACTACTGTCGAGGTAGATGGTGTCTTCGGAGAACACACTATACGCGGAAAAGTTCTGATCGGTGCCGATGGACCGAATTCCATTGTTGGAAAAGCAAAGGGACTCGTTCGTGATCCCGATCCCATGGGCACAGGAACTGCATTTGAGTATGAAATAAGCGGTGTGGACGTTGACAGGGATGCCGTTGAGATGTTCTTCGGGAAGGATTATGTTCCCGGTGGTTATGCCTGGGTTATCTCCCAGGGAGGCGATACAGCCAATATCGGTGTCGGTATAAGGGAGATCCTTTTCAGGAACGGGATGTCTGCAAGGGACTATCTTGAGAAGTTCATGTACGAGCACCCGATAGCCAGTAAGAAGCTTGAAGGTGGTTCCATCGTTTCAGTAGTTTCCGGTCTTGTACCGGTTGGGGGTGCTCCGAAAGTGACCGCTACCAAAGATACCCTTGTTGCCGGTGATGCAGCAGGCCATATCATAGCTACCAATGGCGGAGGTATATCCACTGCAATGGTCGGCGGGAAGATAGCCGGTCAGACTGCGGTTGATTTCCTCGAAGGAAAATGCAAACTGGAAGACTATGATGAGCGCTGGAGGAAGGAGATGGGCCTTGAGATCAAGACGGCAGTTTATGTAAGAAAACTGATGGATAACCTCATGCGCTCCGACTCAATGATGTCAGCAGCTATCAAGATGATCGATCCTGAGCACATGAAAGCATTACAGTGCGGACAGCTTCCGGATGCGGTGAGGAAAGGACTGCTTAAGATGAACTTCGGGATAAGATGAGCCTTCTATTTGTTTATGGAACTTTGAAGAAAGGGTGTTGCAACCATCACCTGCTCGAAAATTCGGTTCCTGTTTCTGAGGCTTTTACAGAGGATCGTTTCAGGATGCTGAACCTTGAATATTTTCCAGGTGTCGTAAAAGGAAAACCTGTTTCAAGGATATCAGGTGAAGTTTATGATGTGGTCAATGAAACACTGGATGTGCTGGATGAGTTTGAAGGGAAATGGTTCTACAGGGAAGATGTATTGCTGGGCAATGGCTCTAAGGCTGCGATGTATTTCCTTTCCGCGGAAGTTCCCTGTGAGAGGTATCCTGTGATCGGATCGGGAAACTGGATGGATCATCCTGTAAGCGAAGATAAATATTAAATGAATATTATCTTGTAGAGCATCATATTTTCCTACAGAAAAGAGGCGACAAATGACAGAAGACAAATTTAACGGGGAACTCGAGGATGTTGGCACTCTATGTTATGAGGGACACGATAACCTATACCTTAACATAACCAACAGGTGCAGTGCAAGTTGTGTTTTCTGCATACGTGATGTCTCAGACGGCGTTTACGGTTACGACCTGCGCCTCAAAAAGGAACCTTCTCTTGAGGATATGCTGGAAAAGCTCAGTACTCTGGACCTGGGGAAGTACAGGGAGGTCGTTTTCACAGGTTTTGGGGAGGCAACACTCCGTTTTGATGTTCTTCTTAAGATCACTCACTGGCTCAGGGAAAGGGGTGTCAGGACGAGGCTTGATACGAACGGGCATGCGCAGTTACTTTATCCTGAAAGGGATGTTGTGGCAGAACTGAAAGAAGCCGGCCTTGATGAAGTATCCGTAAGCCTGAATGCCGAATCCGAAAGCAAGTACAATGAGATATGCAGGCCTGCTTTTGAGGGTTCATATGATGCAATGCTGGATTTCACAAGGAACGCTATCGCAGCAGGAATCCAGACACGTATGACCGTTGTGGGCTTTAATGATATTGACATTAAAAAATGTGAAGAGATTGCACAGGAGATAGGTGCTGATTTTCACGTAAGGTGATAGAACGAATGGATGAATGGCTGGATGAATGAAGGAATTAATGAGTTTTCATTCATCGCTCGTTCCATAGATCAATCAATTAATCAATCGATTTTTCTTACTTCAACCTCTTCTGAATTTCAACATCCGATCACTTTGTTTTTTGATCCCGAAGTTTTCCGGATTTAGCTTCGATTGCTTTCAAATATACTTAAAAAGGTCATCCCTTTTTTCATCATGAAGGCGCTTTCTCAATAGACCCTTGAGTGATTTGATATCTCCCTTTTTTGCACTGGTGGGTGCGACTATGTAATTCCACTGGTTCCATGGAGGGGTCAGTCCAAGCTTTTCAACGATAGCATCGAGCCTTTCTTCGCGCTCGGAATCTTTTATCCTGTCCATTTTATTTATGGCAATGATGGTGTCAAATCCAAGCTCATTGAAAAAATCGAACATCTCGATGTCAATAGGGATCTCATTGCGGCTCTCCCAGCGTTCAACCACGTCAACGAATGATACAGCATCAGTTACAAGGACTGCGACCTTGATCCTGTCTGCATTGTTCTCGATATAGCGCACGATCTGGTCTTTTACAATATCCTGCTTGCGGTCCTTTACACCACTCATGAAACCGAATCCGGGCAGATCGGTCACCAGCAGGTCTGATCGCAGGGTGTGTGCAGGTTTTAAGGTAACTCCGGGTCTTTTTCCTACCTTTACTTTCTTGCCGGTCAGTTCTCTTATGATGGATGATTTTCCAACATTTGATCGCCCTGAAAGAATTATCTCGAACTTGGCTTTTTCAAAGCTCTGGTCTTTTTTCATATTTCATTCCCGTAGTCCAAACCATTGAAATAGCTAAATAGATTTCGTTCTGAGTGCTCAAAAAAAAGATTATTTGTATTCAAGTGCTTCATTGATAATCCTCATGGTATTATCGATGATATCTCTGACTGACCTTATTGGTCCGAACTTCGGATATTCAATGTCTTCTTCGGAAATAGCCGGTTCTTCGGTTTCCTGGACTTCTTCATTAATATTTACATCAGGTTCCAGGACCTCTTCTTCCTCTTCTTCAAGTATATAGAATTTTTTCGTTGTGAATGTATCAGAATATCCTTTTGAATCTGAGAAGTAGATCTCTGCTGAAGGCACTATTGTATTAGCTCTGAGATCTTCGCTAGTTACCGAGTACTCCATCTTTTTGACCTTGTTCGGGAATATGACCAATTCGGTTGATGTTTTTCCCTCTTTAAGGACACAGCCCGTCAACATCTCATCCTTAATTTTCACATAAGCGGCCCTGTTGCCCTTATTTTCAATTTTGATGCTGATATCAAGGACCTGTGGGTCATTTTCATCAACGGTGGCCGTTTTTTCAGCAATGATGTCCGGGCCGTATACTACCAGTTTTGTTGAATTTGTATACTGGTGATATTTTACTCCTCTATATTCAAGTTCTATTTCCGTAGGTGGGATGGTATAATTTCCCGGTCTCAGGGCTTTGACGGAGTACTGGATGGTATTTTTTGAATATGGGCTGATATCTATGATCTGGTCCACTTCTATATCGGGGTCAGCCAGAACATTTTCAGGTAACGTTTCGTTTATTGTGACATTCCGGAACTCAAGATTTCGGAGATTTTCGACCTGAACAGCGATAAAGACCCTTTCATCGATATAGGTATCTTTGTATATCGTCTTTGAAACGGAGATCGTGTTGTTGATCCAGCTGCCGGTCTCTTCTTCTGTAATGTTCAGGGTCGATACTCCTATCTTTGTATATGGTGCAGGGATATCGTTGCCTGTCACGACCTCAAAAGCAGTTATGTTCATCCTTTCGCCGAAGATGCCACTGTCAGGTATCTGGGAGTTATTTACCGCAAGAAGAGCACTCCATTCATCTGATCCATCGGAGGCGATGGTAAGCATTACGTAGTCAGTCTCGACATCAAATGCTCTTGCCTTTGAGAAATCGTTCGCCTTGATCAGGAAGCCATCCACTTCTATACTATCTCCCCAGTAAAGGGTGTAGTTGACCGATTTGTTCCAGTCCGGATCCTCGTCGGAGGCGGCAATGGCAGTATTTGCACATATTGCTATGGCAAATAATACGATCAGGCAAACGTGTATTCTCATTTGCATTACCTGTTTATCTTCTCCTTCTTATTGCGATGTAAACGCCAGCAAGTGCGGCAATTGCAAAGATCGATTCAAAGCCTGGTTCAACAACCTCTTCATTGGATTCTGTTCCTGGCTGGGAGGTGCTGTCACTGGATGGGTTGCTTGTACTTGATGAAGATTCGCTTTGCTCAGGCTCCGGGATCTTGACCGTTATCTCAGGCATATTGGAGATCTTCTCTCCTTTGTAGCTTTCCATATCAATGAATGTTGCAGTTGCTGCTGGCAGTTTGAACGTTCCTTCGTCGTTCATCTTCAAGACGTAGGAATAGCTTCCGGATTCTCCTTTGCCAAGTACTTTGTCAAAAGAAGTATCACCGCTTACAAAGGTTGTACCTTCGGGGAAGTCAGTAGATGATACTCTGGTGCTTGCATCCCTATTACCTTCGTTCTTGGTGGAAACCGTGACCTTAACTTCTGTTCCAGGTTGTACGTTTGTTTTGTCCACGCTCTGTGATAGGACTACGTATGGGCCGTTAATCTCTATCTTTGGTTCCTCAGAATCATAAGTGTATGTTTTACCGTTAGAAGCGACATAGGTTGCAACTACTTCAGGTGATGTATATGTTCCTGGCTTGATAGGCTTTAGTGCATAGGAGAATACTTCAATTGTTTCCCCGGGCTTGAATGATACCGTTTTTTCAAGTGTTACACTGTCTTTAAGCTCCATACTGGAAAGTACAGTGTCTTTTATTGTTACAGAATTCATGCTGTAAATGCCATAATTGCGGATAGCTACCGAGACATATGCGGTCTCATCCATGTAGATCTCCTCAGTAATTGTTTTTGTAACAATTAGTTCAGCTTTTGGCATCACGGTTATTTCCTTATCCTCAATGTCTTCGTGTATGTCGCCGTTGATGTCTTTAGCTCTTACAGTTACTTCAATATCAAGATCAGTTTCTTCCCAGAGGTGGGGTACTTCAAGTTCGACCTCAATTACTTCAGCTGTCTCATCTTTAGCTAAACTTGTTATTCTGGTCTTGAGATCTCCATCGGCAAGCTCCATTCCTGCAGGATCAACAATGACCTCAACATCTTCTGCTTCCGCATATCCTTTATTTTTGACAGTTATTGTAGTGACAACTTCTTTTGGATTGCTTGGTGATCTTGGGTCGTACTCATTTTGTTCCGTTTCGATCTTAATGTCAAATTCAGGGACACCTCTTCTATATACTTCGACCTTCACAGTAGGGTCTTCCATATTACCTGTCCACTGGTCAACATTGGTCTTAATTTCCTTGATAAAGAGTTTTACATCCTGACCATTCTCTTCATCCCTGTATTCCCAGCTGTCAGCCATGCCAAGGGATGCAATATCTTTGATCTGCCCATCTTTTGATAGGGACAGGGAAACAAATCCATCAACTGAAAAATCTTCTGCTTTGATAACATATGTGTCATAAGAGTCATCTTTTGCTTCCCCGTTCTCGAAGCTATGTCCCCAGTGAAGTGTGGCTGTTTCTGTCGATTTCCATTCGATATCATCAAGTGTGTATGCAGATGCCGTAAGTGAGAACACACAAAATACCATAAGTAATATGATCAAAGCTTTCCTGAACATGAGACCCCTCTTTAATAACTAATCATTGTGATTATTGAATTCTAATTTTTATTTATCAATAGACAATATATAATATCATATTTTATTTAACTCTTATACCTATGTTGCAGACAATACGAATACGTCTAAGAGTGCCTACCATTACATACATCTTTTATTTATATAATCTATTCTTTAGAATTTCACAATAGTGAATACCTATATATGTTACGAAGGTATATCCTATAAATGCCATTCGAAACTGTAATGGCTACAATTCTGTTAGTGATATCATGAATCTGGAAACTCCCTGTCAGGCAGTTGTGTGGGATATTCTTCCTGCGATCCGTGCGGCTCTTGCAATGGAACTTGTAAAGAACGGGATCTCACAGAAGGAAGTTGCAAAGATGTTTGGCATGGCCCCATCTGCCGTATCCCAGTACCTGACGAAAAAACGAGGTTACCGCATAGAGTTCGATGACGATGTGAAAGAGTCGATAGCAAATCTCGCTCTTGAGATACAGGAAGGCAAGGTGGACAATGTGGCTGCAAAGATCTGTGAGATCTGCAGGTACTTAAGAAGAGGTGAGGGCGCCTGCCCTGCAGATGAGTGATGGTCTTTTAACCGGAGATATTCGGAATTCACTATTCCTTTTTTGTCTTTATGACCCATTCTTAATTTCTCACTTATTCATGATCCTTCATTCCTTTGGAAGGTATTTTAAATGAGAATGTACTTCCTGATCCTTTCTTGCTGTCGATGTTGACACTTCCGCCATGCAATTCGACAAAATTCTTCACAAGGGCCAATCCGAGTCCGGTTCCCTGGTAATTTCTGGAACTATCTGAATCGATCTGACTGAAAGGCTGGAATAATTTCTCAATATCTCTAGGATCAATTCCAATTCCGTTGTCTATAACATCTACTCTAAGAATGTCGTAGGATATTGTTGCTAACAGTCGAATTTCTCCTTTTTCAGATGTGAACTTGATCGCATTGCTAAGAAGATTGTAAAGTATCTGTTTGAGTTTTGTCCTGTCTGCATTTATTGTTGATAGGCAAGGTTCAATATTGACTTGCAATCCGATATTTTTCTTCAATGCAAGTGGTTTTATTATCATTACTACTTCATCGGTCACTTCTTTGAAGTTGAATTCTTCATATAGGACTTCCATTTTTCCAGCTTCGACCTTAGAAAGGTCAAGAATTCCATTGATCAGGTCTAATAGATGTTCTCCGCTGTTCTTTATGTTAGTAATGTACTTTAGTTGTTTTTCGTTGGTTGGGCCTGGAATATTCTCGATCAATATGTCTGAAAAACCGATTATTGAATTGAGTGGCGTTCGCAGCTCATGGCTCATATTTGCCAGGAATTCGCTTTTTGTCTGATTAGCAGCTTCTGCAGCCATTTTAGCTTTAATTATCTGATCCTGTGCGATCTTTCTATCTGTGATATCAACGATAATTCCCAGCAGGTACTTCATGTTCGTCTTCTTGTCGACCTGCAAAAGTGTTTGTTCTTCAACCCAACGGTGCTCTCCGTTTTTTGTTATTATGCGATATTGACTGGTAAAATGTGGTATGCCTTCTTCAAGTCTCTTTGAAAGCGTTTCTTCTACTCTCTTTACATCATCTGGATGAATTATATCTGCATAATCGATTTCCTTTGAGATGAAATCATTAGCAACATATCCAAATTGCTTTATGTTACCTGATACGACCTCAACAGGCCAGCCCTTTTCATTCTTCCATTTGAAGACGGTCACCGGACTGTGGTCGATGACGTATATCATCTGTTCGTTCAGTTCATTTGAACTCTGAAGATTGTCAAGCAGCTGATTCAATCTTTTCGTAAATTGCTTGAAATCAACATCGGTTTCAGTTTTCGCTCTTGCATCAAAATTACCTTTCAGGGCGGATTCAGAGATGTCTTCGAAATCATCAAGAATATTGCCTATGTTTTTGCTCAGAGAGTTTGCCGTGAAGAATGCAACCAGTCCCATGAACAATATTGCTATTACTGATATTGAGATAAGTTCGTTCCTCAGGTTCACAACACCTTCGAGCATGTCTTCTTCCGGAACCACGAGTATGAATGAATAATTTCCTTCTTTTGTAGGTTCGTAGAATGCAACAACTTCTTTTCCTGTAACCGGATCGATAGTTTCAATGTGACCGCTTTTTCCTTCTTTGATATCAAGTGCCATTTTAGCGATGTCATCATTGAATTCATAGAGTGTCTTCTCACCTATCCATTCTTTTTTAGTAGGGTGCGAAAGAATAACGCCCTGGTTACTGCTCAATATGGCATATCCTGCATTAAAGGCGGTTACGTTACTTACAACGCTGTCCATTCCATTAAGTGTAACATCAACACCACCTATCCCAATGAACTCATCCTCATTGAAGATCGGTGTTGAATGACTTATAATGATCTTATCTTCATACCAATATGGCTCGGTGAGTACATACTCTCCCGTTTCTTTTGGTAATCTGTAGTAGTCAAGTTCCTCATAGTCGTGTAAAGGATCAAGGGTTATATTTCCATCCAGCTTGTTCCAGTATGGTATGAATCTCCCTGTAGAATCATGGCCATAGGTGTTTGCATATTTTATATCTTCGCCATCGTATGCATCAGGTTCAAAACAAACGTATGTGCCCACGATCTCTGGATTCTTTGTAAGAATCTCTCTTAGAATCATGTTTGCTTCGTTTCGGTCACATATAAGGCTATCAGAAATCATGTCTGCGATGATCTTTGACGCGGTATGATATTTTACCTGATCTGCATTGAACTCATTTGCATGCTTTCTTGCTATTTCTATGGATTGTTGATATGCAAGTTCTTCATGTTGTGATGTTGTGGTTGAGATTATAACTGAAGTTGATGCAATGAAAACAAGGAATGTTCCAATAACAATATACATTGTGAGTCTTTTTCTCAATGTGATATCTTTTAGATTCATTCAGCAAACTCCTTCTTAGAACTTCCTGTTTACGGCGGATCAATTTAATAATTGTTAAAGTATAACTTAGCTAATTATATTAATTTGTATATTCCATAAAAAGATATCAGTAGTATCGCTGTATATGCTTAAAATTTTTGAAATATCGATAGGTTATTATTTAGCAATATTCAGATATTATTCTTATGCCAAACAATTAATCTTCTATTCCGTATATGTCTAATTAGATTTGTTTAAAACTTCATTTGTTGAATTTCCCTTATTTTGCTCACAACATAATCTATAAATAGTATCGTCATATATTCACGATTGTGATTCACAATAGTGAATTATCGCCAATTGGCTGGATGGCAGAGTGGTTATGCGTCCGACTGCAGATCGGAGTATGTGAGTTCGATTCTCACTCCGGCCTTTGGAATTAGGTGTAGGGCTGAATCCTTTTACTTTTCTGCTTTGCATCTCCTGCACTTCCCTATCATCCTATAAAACAGGTGAAGAAATGAATCAATTCGCACAAGCAACTGAAAAAGATATTACTCGTTCGATAGTTGAAGAATTCCTTGGAGATTTCCTTAATCACATTGAAAGTGATGTGATCATTGTTGGCGGCGGTCCAAGTGGTCTTGTAGCAGCACGTGATCTTGCTTCCAGTGGTTTAAAGACCGTTGTACTTGAGAGCAACAATTACTTTGGTGGCGGTTTTTGGCTAGGTGGGTACCTGATGAACAAGGTCACAGTCAGGGCACCTGCCCAGAAAATATTTGACCAGCTAGGGGTTCCTTACAAGGAAGTTCCGGACATAAAGGAAGGTCTCTATGTTGCAGATGCTCCTTCTGCGTGTTCCAAGCTGATCTCAGCTGCCTGTGATGCAGGTGCTTTCATGCTTAACATGAACAAGTTCGATGATGTGGTCCTCAGGGACGGTCGTGTTTGCGGTGCTGTTACGAACTGGACGCCAGTATCAGCCCTTCCACGTGCTATCACCTGTGTTGATCCGGTGGCCATTGAGACAAAATGCGTTATTGATGCGACAGGTCATGATGCAGTTGTAGCTAACTCCCTGGCAGACCGTGGTCTTGTGGACCTTAAAGGCTTCTTAGGAATGGATGTTGATAATTCCGAGGATGCTGTGGTAAACAACACGTCAGAGCTTTACCCGGGACTCGTAGTTACGGGAATGGCTGCAGCTACATGCTTTGGTCTTTCCAGAATGGGTCCTACATTTGGTGGAATGTTGGAGTCCGGTGTAAAAGCTGCAAAGATAGCCGAAGAGATCGTAAGGTCCAGATGATACCTTATGCATAAGCAGTAATTACTGCTTATTCTTCTCTATCCCTTCCCACCAGTTAAATGATTCGTTTCCAATATCTTACCCTTCCTCTCCGGTATTAACTTAACAGTAAATGGTTAACGCTTTATACAGTTGCCAATATAATCTCTGTATATCATTTACTCTCTGCTATGGCTGTTTTATTTCAGCCATCTGTTGTATTTCGGCAGAGTATGTCCGACATTAGAATTTATTTGATCAAAGAGGTGTTTGCCAGATGTTCGATAAGACAGTATATCTTGACAATGCTGCCAGTACCCGCCTGGATGAAAGGGTGCTTGAGGCAATGAAACCGTATTTTTTTGATACTTATGCAGTTGCTACTTCCGAGTTTGGTTATTCCATGGGAATTGAATCCAAGGAAGGTCTTGAAAGATCAAGGAAGGTAATTGCATCGGCTCTTGGGGCGGATGCCAATGAGATCGTGTTCACTTCGGGAAGCACCGAATCGAGCAATATGGCCATAAAAGGAGTCCTTTCTGCATTGAAGGGCAAGAAGGATGATCATCTCATCGTATCCCGTCTGGAAGACTTTGATGTGTTGAACACTGCAAAGATGCTTGAGAAACAGGGCTACAAGGTCGATTTCATAGATGTTGACAGTGAAGGTGTCCTTGACCTTGAGATGCTCAAGGCTGCTATCACCCCGCAGACAGCACTGGTATCCATCCAGTATGCAAACCAGGAGATAGGTACTGTACAGGACATCAAGGCAATAGCAGACATCTGTAAGGAAAAGGGTGTATTGCTTCATACTGATGCTACTCATAGTTTTACAAGGCTTCCACTCGATGTAAGCCAGGTCTCTGTTGACCTTGTGACGGTCTCAGCCCATACTATCCATGGCCCGCGTGGTGTTGGTGCACTGTATATTAGAGAAGGCACCCCTATCAACAAGTGGATGGATGGTGGCTTCCAAGAGTTCGACCTGCGTGCGGGTATTGAGAATATCCCGGGTGCCGTGGGTTTTGCAACGGCCGTTGAGCTGGTTACTCCTGAGGAGAACGAACAGCTCAAAGCCATGAGGGATCGCATTATTGAAAGAGTACAGTCCGAGATCTCACATGTCACTCTTAATGGCAGTGCTACCAGCAGGTTGCCACAGAACGCTAACCTGACCTTCCATTATGTCGAAGGTGAATCCATCACATTACATCTGGATATGATGGGATTTGCCGTGAGCACCGGATCAGCATGTTTCAGTCGTTCCCTTGAGGCAAGTCACGTGATCCTTGGTATCGGCGGCGATCACGAGCGGGCCCATGGTTCATTGCGCTTCAGTTTCGGAAGGTTCAACACCATGGAAGATGCAGATGCCATCATTGATGCATTGAAGGAAGTTGTTGAAAATCTCAGGGCTATCAGCCCGCTGTCAGCAGACGATTAAACCAATAAAGAGGAAGAGGTGAGTGGTTTTATGACATTTCCATATAGTAAAGAGGTACTTGAGCATTTCAGAAACCCGCATAACGTGGGTAAGATGGAGGACCCTGACGGAAAGGGTCTTGAAGGCAGTGCAGCCTGTGGGGACATGGTTGCGGTTTACCTGAAGGTGAACCCGGATACCCTTATTATTGAGGATATCTCTTTCGAATCCTATGGTTGTGCATCCAACATTGCCACAGCTTCCATTATTACTGAGCTTGCAAAGGGCAAGACCCTTGAAGATGCCAAGAAGATCACATGGAAGGAAGCGGCAGAAGCACTTGGAGGACTTCCTGCGGTGAAAGCACACTGTTCTGTGCTGGCTGTAGAGGGACTTCGTTCCGCTATCCGTGATTATGAGGAAAAGCACGGAATGGTGGTGGAGGACGAGCCCACCGACGAGGAAGTTATCAAAAGGCGCCTGAAACATGTGATGAACCCGATCAAGGGACTTGACATCATCAGGACCGAGCTCGTGATGAAAATTGAGGTTAATGAAGGCAACGTGCGCGTGGTTATCGACCTGCCGTCCCACCATCAGTTCGCAGCTGCAATAAAAGAGGACATCATCGAGAAGCTGGAAGCTCTCTGGGATGTTGAAAGTGTCACGGTTGATTTCATCTCCTGATACTTTCTTTTTGATCTTTTATTTTTAGCTTCATTCTTTATGTTAAATTTAAAACGGGTTTTTGGTTACCATGGAAATACGATCTATTACTCCCTGCAAGAGCGGTCCGGATATCCAGCATGTAATAGCACAACTTGATAATGAGATAGACATATCAAAAGCATGTGAGTCTTTGAAAACAGAGGGTGAAGATGTCATCAAGTTCCTGAGATGTTCGGAGGAGCTTGGAGCGATTCGTTTCACTTCCGGTGCTATGATGGTTCTGGTCTATAAGAGTGGCAAGATCACTGTCAGACATGCTCCCAGTAAGGAAGCTGCGAAAGGGTTGCTGGGCAGGATCGCTGAGCTTGTGGAATAAGGTTGTGTTAAGATTACTGTTTTTGGGAGTACAGCACAAAATCTTTTTTTTCTTACATATTGACAAATTTCGATTTTCTTTATATACTCTTCATTAACTCTATTCATGAGTATTTAAGCACCCCTGCCACGTTTTTACCGGCAACGATAAACTATATATAATTTTCACCATTATGTTCCTTAGCATTAGAGACGATGTTATAGAACTATCTCTTAAGGATCCGGCCGATCCTATGCTATACTTTCATATTCAAGAGGTCTTCAAATGGATGATGAAATGGATAATATTCTAAAACAGATTAAAGAACAAGATCCAGAGCTATTTTTACAGGTGGAGAAGATCATTCCTTTCCACGGCTATTTGAGCACAGGGGCACTTATTGGTCTTCAGATGCTCAATATGTCAAAGAGACTCCTTGATGTTAAGGAAGGTGAACGTATCTACGCTACAGCAGAGACATACAACTGTGTTCCTGATCCTTTCCAGATACTTGAAGGTGCTACCACCGGTAACAAGGGACTGAAGGTGAATGACTACGGGAAGATGGCTGTGACTGTCAACAAGCGTGGTGCACCGGGTGAGAAAACAATGCCTGCTGTCAGGATATATCTTGATCCTGAAAAGACAAAGGCATACCCGAAACTTTATGCATGGTACATGAACACTGAAAAAGTGCCGCATGAGGTAGTTGTTCCGATCGTCCTTGAGGCGGGAGAGAGCATTTATTCTTATTCTTTTACAGAGATCGAAGTACCGATCAAGAAACGCAAGCAAGTAAAGCTTTGTGACAAGTGTGGAGAGAGCTTTGTCTGGTACGAGGGCGAAGCGCTTTGTGAAGCATGCAGACATGAGCAATAATTACGGAGTAGATTAGATGAACGAAATAGTGGTTTCGACAAAAGATAACAAGCAAGTGGTCTACATGCCACACAAGTGCATTGGTTGTGGAACCTGTACAATGGTCTGTCCTAAGGACACACTGATCATTGGTTCCGTAGGACCTGTTGCCAGAGGACTCATCAACAAGGAGTTCCTGGAAATTACAGACACCTGCATCACATGTGGAATGTGTACCAAGATTTGCCCAACAGGCGCTCTTGAGATGAGAGAGGATGGAAAGCCTGTATGCAACGATAATTTCCTCTGCAGCACCATCGCACCAACAACCGTGAACGATGACTGTGTGCACTGTGGTCTCTGTGAACAGATCTGTCCACAGGGAGCTATCGAGGTCCAGCAGTGGTTGTCAAATGATAACAGCGCACGTGTGGATGGTAAGACAATCATCGACAACGACAATTGTGTACACTGTGGATGGTGTGCTGAGGTATGTCCAAAGGACGCTATCACTGTCCAGAAGCCTTTCGCAGGCACATGGACACGCGAAGAGGACACCTGTCAGGCATGCCGCACATGTGTTGATGTCTGCCCATGCAATGCACTCTTCAACCCTGAATGGGATATTGGTGAGAGGGTCGACAAGGTTGCACAGCGTCCAGATGCATGTCTCTACTGTGGTGCATGCGCAGTCGCATGTCCTGTACAGGCTATTGACGTGCAGAAGACCGAGATCCTTACAGCTATGGAAAAGAAGACCGTCTTCGAAAAGAAGCTGCTCAACAAGCCATCAGCAACACCTGTTCTGACATCCGTGCTCAAGACAGACGAAGATGCCTGCCTTGGCTGTGGAAACTGTGTCATCATGTGTCCTGTCAATGCTAACTCTTCAAAGTTCCTGGCAGCTGGTGCACTCAACGATCTTGATGAGAAGCCTTTGCTTGAGGTAAGGAACGGTAGTGTTAAGGTCCTTGACCAGGAAGCATGTGGCTCATGCGGTGCATGCGCACTGATCTGCCCGACATCTGCAATATGGCTTGAGAAGAGAGAGGTGGAATAATGGTTGGAACTATTGTAATTAAGAATGGATCTGTTTACGACCCGCTCAACGAAGTGAACGGTGAGAAACAGGACATTTTCATCAAAAATGGTAAGGTCGTATCTGAACTCTCAGATGCTGACATGAAAGACGCTAAGATCATTGATGCAACAGGCAAGACCGTAATGCCTGGTGGTGTTGACTCTCACTCACACATTGCTGGTGCAAAGGTCAACGCAGGTAGGATGATGCGTCCTGAGGACGGTTACAAGGCAACTATGGCAAAGACCGATATTGCACACTCCGGATCAGGAGAGACCGTACCATCAGTCTACATGGAAGGATACGAGTACTCACAGATGGGATACACAACCGTCTTCGAGGCAGCTGTTCCTCCAATGGAAGCACGCCACACACACGAAGAGATGCGCTCTATCCCAATGCTCGACATGGGTGGATATCTTGTTCTCGGTAACAACTGGTTCATGATGCGCTACCTCAAGGAAGGCGACATCGAAAAGGCAGCAGCATACGTTTCCTGGATGATGAAGACCCACAAGACATACGGTATCAAGTGTGTCAACCCGGCTGGTGTAGAGAACTGGGGATGGGGTAAGAACGTATCTTCCCTTGACGAGGCAAACATCCACTTCGAGGTAACTCCAAGAGAGATGATCGAAGGCCTTACCGAGGTCAATGAAATGCTCGGTATGCCAATGTCAATGCACCTTCACGCAAACAACCTTGGTCACCCTGGAAACTTCGAGACCACAAAGGAGTCCATGAAGATCTCCAGCAACGTGAAACCAAACCAGGACATGGGTGTAGAGTGGGCAGAGACAAAGATCGATGCAAGCAGGGACCAGTCCGTGTATCTTACACACATGATGTTCAACGCATTTGGCGGTACATCCTGGCGTGACTTCGAGTCCGGTGTCAAGCCTCTTACAGATTATATCAACAGCACCGACCACGTTGTAATTGACAGTGGTTGTGTCCCATTCGGTGAAGCAACATGTATGACTGGTGATGGTCCGTCCATCCACGATCTGTCTGTGCTTACCGGTGGAAAATGGTCAAACACCGATGTTGAACTCGAATGTGGTTCCGGTGTCTGTCCGTTCACATACCTTAAGAGCAACCCGGTCCACAGTACCCAGTGGGCAATGGGTCTTGAATGCCTGCTCCTGGTCGATGATCCATGGAAGGTAATCATGACAACCGACAGTCCTAACGGTGGTCCTTTCACCAAGTATCCACTCGTTATGAGCTGGCTTATGTCCGAGAAGTTCAGGGACCAGACATTCAGCGAATGTCACCCATGGGCAAACGACAGAAGCACACTCGGTGGAGTGGACAGGGAAATGTCCCTTTACGACATCGCGATCCTTACCCGTGCCAACACAGCTAAGACAATCGGTATGGCACACAGGAAGGGAAGCTTTGGTATCGGTGCAGATGGTGATGTGACCATCTATGACATTGACCCAAGCAAGATCGACACAAGGGAATACTCCGATCTGATCAACAAGTTCAGCACCGCTGAATACACCATCAAGGACGGAGACATTGTCTGCCACAATGGTGAGATCACAAAGATCGCAGACAGGAGAACCTACTACACTGACGTGAGTGTTCCTGACGCAAACGAGAAGGAAATGCTCAAGGATGTCCAGGAATGGTTCAGGTACTATTCACACGGATTCAACCACTATCCAACACCTGAGTCTTACCTCAAGAACCCAACAGCGATCAAGCTCAACACGGAGCAGTGATATCATGGCAGAAGTTATTCTTACAGTAAATACCGAGATCGGTATCAAAGTAGAGGCAGATGTCATCACTCCTGATGCATTCGCCGGCAAGAACAAGAGCGATATTGAGTCCCTTCAGGTATGGCAGGGACCAAAACAGCTTCCTCTCTCTGCATTTTTCGATGTAGAGGGTGATGCAGGAAGTTCCGCAGAGGACACTTCCATTGTCATCAAAGGTGACACTTCCAGAGTAAAGCGCATCGGTGAAAAGATGACAGCAGGCAAGATCACCGTGGAGGGATCTGTTAGCATGCACGTAGGTTCCCAGATGGAAGGCGGCGAGATCCTTGTAAAGGGCGACGCAGATTCCTGGGCAGGAATGGAGATGAAAGGCGGACTCCTCCACATCGAAGGTAATGCAAAGGACCACGTTGGTTGCGCATACCGTGGTAAGTGGGTAGGAATGTCCGGTGGACGTATCGTCCTCGACGGAAACGCAAACAACAACCTTGGTGGCGGAATCAGCGGCGGCGAGATCATCGTCGGCGGAAACGTCGGTCACTACTGTGGTATTCGCCAGAACGGCGGACTTATCGCTGTAAAGGGCAATGCTATCCGCGCAGTTGCTGCAGAGATGACAGCCGGTACAATGGTCGTTAACGGAACCATTGAAAGGTTCTCTCCAGGATTCGAATACGTGGCAAATGAAAGCGACCTTAAGTTCGATGACATAGAATGTCCGGGTGAGTTCATGAAGTTCCTCGGTGACAATGCGATCACAAAGAGGCCAAAAGGTTCACTCTATGTTAACCAGGCTGCAAACATGGATCTGTGAGGTGTGATGATGAGAGTATTACTTAACACAGGAAGTACCATTGACGAGGGCAGGCTTGCAAAAGGCGGTGACAAATATACAGAGGATTACAGGCAGGAATGTGCTGTATGCTGGATTTCACCATGCGATTTTGAAGCACTTGGAAGCCCGGAAAAAGTAAAAGTAACAAGTAAGGACGAAAAACATTCCATCATTGTGTTCACAAAATGCACAGATGTTGTAATGGAAGGAGATGTATTCATGCCAAGGGCTATCTGGTCCAACGTGGTCATCGACCCTGACACATTCTCAACAGGTTCCCCTCTCTATAAGGGTAATCCTGTAACCATCGAGGCTGCTGAAGGCGAGGTACTAAGCGCAGAGGATGTTGTCCTTCAACTGTACATGGGAGGTAACTGATATGGTTTTTAAGAACATCATGTGTCCGGTTTGCGGAGCATCATGTGACGACATTCAGGTAGAGCTCGGCGACGGCGAGATCACCGTTAAGAACGCATGTAAGATGGGTAATGGTAAGTTCCAGGAGATCGTAAGCACACACCGTCTCAAGGACCCACAGGTCAGGAAAGAAGGAAAGCTTCAGAAAGCTGCATGGGACGAGGCACTTACAAAGGCAGCAGAGATGCTTGTAAATGCTGAGAGACCTCTCTTCTTCCTCGGAAGTGAGACCTCCTGTGAAGCACAGGAAGTAGGTCTTCACATTGCAGAGTACCTCGGTGGTGTAGCTGATTCCAACGCTACCATCTGCCACGGTCCTACTGTGATGGGTATCCAGGAAAGCGGATGTCCTGCAGCAACAGCAGGTCAGACCAAGAACAGAAGTGACGTTAACATCTACTGGGGAAGTAACCCTCTGGCATCCATGCCAAGACACATGTCAAAGTATGCTGTGTTCCCAAGAGGATACTGGTCCAAGAGAGGAAGGTTCGATCGTAAGGTCATCACAGTCGACCCAAGGAGAACCGACACTGCAGTAGCATCAGACCTTCACGTCCAGCTCAACCCTAACACCGACTATGAACTTTTCAGCGCACTGCTGACCATCATCAACGGTAAGAGGCCACACCCATCTGTCGAGCAGATCACCGGTGTACCTATCTCCGTGATGGACGAGATGGTCGAGACAATGATGAATGCAAACTTCGGTAGCATTTCAGTAGGTCTTGGTCTTGGTTCCTCAATCGGTAAGCACAGGAACGTTGAACTCGGACTTAACCTTGTCAAGGAGCTCAACAACAACCACGGAACAAAGTTCGTACTCGGTGCACTGAGAGGTCACTGTAACGTAGCAGGTTTCAACCAGATCGCATCATACCTCTACGGATACCCATTCGGTATCGACTTCTCAAGAGGCTATCCAAGGTACAACCCTGGAGAGACCACCTGTGTGGACGTTCTGAGGGAGAAGGACGTAGACGCTGCATTCGTAATGTGTGCTGACCTTGTCAACCACATCCCTGCAGACGCTGCAAAATACCTGGCAGACATCCCAATGACCTGCCTGGATATTGCACCATGTCCAACAGTCACTGCTTCAGATGTTGTTCTTCCTGGTGTCATTGACGCAATGGAGAATGATGGTACATTCTACAGGCTCGACAACGTGCCAATGTACTTCAAGCCATTCACAAGCTCTCCATTCGAGTTTACCCAGAGCAACGAAGACACACTCAAGCAGCTCTTCGCAAAGATCAAGGAAATTGCATAACCATGCCGTTGGATTGGCACGTCGAGAGGAAAACTGCCCAGAACAACTTCTGGCGGGATGAGGAGAGGGATGCTTCCGCTCCTTATCTTCCTTACAGATGTGTCGAGCTTACGGAAGATGGCAGTAACGAAATAGACGTGGACGTCATCGTTGAGAAAGAATTCCATCTTTCCCTCAATGATGTCCCAATTGCTTCTTTTTTTGCTACCCCGAGAGAGTATAGGGAACTCGCAACGGGATTCTTATTATGTGAAGGTTTTATCGATCATGCTATTGATCTCCTCTCAGTTGAGGTCGAAGATGACAAACTGATATGCCATGCGGATATCTGCCCGGACCGCATCAAAAAGACCAGACGGGACATTGATCCGGATTCAAGGTTCGACTTTTGCAGTTGTGCCATCGGCTCCAGGCCATGCGGGAAAAAGATCGGAAGCGAAACTGATTTCAAATTTGACAGGAAGATTTTCTTCAAGGCAGTCGAACACCTCAAAAAGGATGCAAAGACATGGAGACGTACCGGAGGTACACATTCGGTGATCGTCTGTGACAACCAGGGCGAGATACTTGCATTCTGTGAAGACGTAAGCAGGGCCTCAGCTGTGGATAAAGCAGTTGGCAAAGCAGCCCTTTCAGGTGTTGAAATGTCAAATTGTGCACTTGTAGCTACCGGAAGGCTGTCGGTCACAATGGTCTCCAAGGCCATCAATGCAGGAGTTTCCGTACTTGCCAGCAAGGCAGGTCCGATAAATGAAGGGATCGATCTTGCAAGGGCAACAGGCCTGACACTGGTTGGTTTTGTCCGTCCTCCGAACATGTATGTCTATAATGGCATCGAGAGGATTATCTGAGTATTGTTTGAAGTTTCTTTTCTTTATGAGTTCATTTTCTAATTTTCACTCAAACTTTGTTTATTTTTAAGTATAAAGTTAAAAATTTATATAGTTGGAATGCTTATTTTCATATGCAAACTAGGAAATGATTTATACTCCCCGCAAGCGATTCGCTTAAATTTAAGCACAGCCGCTTTGGCAATAATCTGGACAATCGTCCGGTTGAAGATCCAGAGTTTTAATAGAGAAAAGCCGATCCTGAATGAAAATAAAGGTGACAGTATGAAACTAATTGAAAGATATTGGATGCCCATGCTGTTCATTGCAATTCTACTGATAAGTATGGTGATTGTAGTATCAATGGACGCACAGGATGTTGTTGAAGATAACAAAAATGAGCATGCTGAGGCACCCTGTATCGAAGGAGTCGATGACTTGAATCGGCTTAGTGCGGATGAACTTCTTGCTCTTGCCGAACAAAACGAGACCGTACGGAAACTGGTCGAAGAAAGTAGAAAGATTCATCCGGTGCGGATCGAAAGTCTTGAGGATTTAGAAAACTTACCGGATAACTATCCAGAAGATATAAAAAAAATAATGATAGATGATTTCTATACTAGACTCGGTGGCGATGATAATGGAACTATTGAAGGGGAGAACATGTCTGACTATAATAATTTGTCTTGTAATGACTCTGGTTTTTATGATAGTGCCATTGACCGTTAATGCGGCCACGATCACTGTGGATGATAACGGACCTGCAGATTTTGTTTTAATACAGGATGCTGTTAACTCTTCAAAAAATGGAGATACGATCGTGGTCTATCCCGGTTCGTATGTCGGAAACTTGTATATTGATAAAGAAATTAAATTGACATCGGAAGCAAACGACCATGATGAAGTCTATGTCTATGCAACCAATCCCGATGATCCTGTTATCCATATAAACGCAGATAATGTTATTATCCGCGGGTTTGCATTATTGGGTGTTGAAGAATTTGACCAGACAGGAATATTTCTCGATGAGGTTTCCGGAAATGTAATTGGAAATAATGATGTTTTGATCTTGAAGTATGGTATTTGTCTGTTAAATTCCAGTAACAATACAATTGCTGGCAACACTATTAATCCGGATAACTATGAGGTGTTTAGCTCCTCCGGCCATAATCCGGCTGATATCGGCATCAAGCTCTATCTCTCGGATAACAATATTCTGTCCAACAATGTTGTAAATTCAAATAATGATATGGGCATTTCTCTCCAGATATCCGGTAATAATACCCTGGACAATAATCGTATATCCCAAAATGGGGTCGGTATCGATCTGGTTTCGTTTAGTCAGGGCAACATAATAACGAACAACTCTCTTTCTAACAATTTGAAAGATATTGAGTCAGATGGTACTGCTGTGAATAACATCTCCAATAATGAGGTCACATTTCGAGAGGAAAAGGAAGAAAGATCTTTTAATATCTCAATTACTCTGATCCTGTTTTCAGCAGTGTTTGTTCTATTTATAATGCGCAAAATGCGGGGTATGGCATTCTAATGCTATCTATTGGAGAATTTGATGTAATGTGTAAACAGGAGTTGATCTCATGAAAGTAAATGTTAAAATTATAATCTGTCTTCTAATTCTATCCGCACTTACAGCAAATGCCTGTGCAGATGTATTATTTCCCGGTACACGAGGGATGGAAAGATGCGTTAAAATAGTGAATCTTGATGAATTCCCGGAAATTGTCCTTGTAGGACACATCACTGGTCCGGTCATACAGTGTGAGAATCCTTACATAATCAGTTCTGATGAGTGCCTGACTAAATTTTATAAGGCCAATGACCTGACGATCTATGCGATAGACAAAGATTATCTGGAGGCCAAAGGGCTTGAGAATATCGATCTTGAAACAGATCCGAACCTGTACTCCTATGAAGTTGAAATAAATCCTGAATGGGATGTTGTGAATGAGGAAGATCCGCTTATCAGGGAAGACATCGAATATTCGATTGCCGGGTTTTCAGAGGACAAGCTAATCATCTATATTTCAAGAAAAGTTTCAAAATATAATGATGGCACTCCGGATCGGGTTGAAATATTTGAAGAACCTGATATTCCGGGTATCAGGCTGTCGATAAAAGAAAATACCTCTTCTGATGAAGACAATATACCTTCTATAGATGATGATCTGCCTACAGATGAAGGGTCGGTTCAGGATGGGGATAAAGTAAAAGATGAGGGTATTCTGGATTCCATAATTTGTTTTCTTAAAGGTCTGTTTAATGGTAAGTGACATGAATGATCTATGAGTACCACTTTCTAATTGCATTGCTTGTTACGGTGATGATGGAGTTAACGATACTCTTTGCCACTGTACGTTATCTCTTCAAAATAAACCGAAACCTGATCCCTGATTCATTGTTGTTATTTACAGGAACATTTTGTTCATTTTCAACACTTCCGTACCTCTGGTTCGTACTGCCAATGTTCATCAGAACATATTCTCATCTGGTTGCGATTGGAGAGGTTTCAGTGGTCCTTGTGGAAGCTGTGATCTATTATTTTGTGTTGAAGGTCAGAATGGACAAAGCACTTTTCTTCTCCTTCATCTGTAATATTGCTTCCTTTTTGGCAGGAATTTATCTATTCTCTCTTTTTTGAGTTATTCCTGACCCCTTTTCCTGAGATACAAAATTGCTGCTATACAGAAAATAACGAAGACACTGGTCATAAAGAAAGAGCTTATCCGGGTTTCCTTTGAGACCGTGGTTTTTGTATCCGTGGAAATATCATACATGTAAACATCATTGTGCTCGTTCTTCCATACGATGTTGTTACCATATATCACTGGATGTCTGTGGTAACCGGAATCATCGATCGATTTTGTTACCTCGGTAGATATGTTATACATGAAGATAGCATTGTTTCTGTTTGTTTGATCATGCCACACGACATAGTTGCCATAGATTGCAGGATCATTTTGAGATCCAGTTAAGGTGATCTCTTCTACTTTCCCTGCGGAAATATCATATATGCAAACATTCCAGTAGTCTTCATCTTCGTGTCCCCAGGACTGCCATACAACATAGTTACCATGAATTGCAGGGTGTCTGCTAGAGGTCATATCCGTTAGTTGCTTCTCCGTTCCTGTAGAAATATCGTACATATATATGTCAGAATGGCTTCTATTGCGACGATCTGTCCATACAATATAATTACCACTTATTGCGGTTTCTTCCTGATCACCGGCAGCAATGCAAATTTGTGTTTCTGTTCCAGTATCAAGGTCAAACATGTAAATGTCCCATTGTCCATTTCGGCTATCCTGCCAGACAATATGGTTTCCATGGATTGCAGGGTTTTCCTGATCACCGGGATCAGTACATATTGGAGTCTCTGATTGTGTAGAAATGTCATACATGTAGATGTCATAATTTCCAGTGCGATGATCTTCCCAAACGATGTAGTTCGTATCGATTTCGGGATTCCCCTGATAACCAGCAGCTGTACATATGGGCTTCTCTATACCTGTGGCAAGATCATACATGTATATGTCCATACTCCCATTGCGGTAATCGTGCCATACAACCCTGTTCTCATAGATGGCTGGCTGCCCCTGATAATCAGGATCTTTATACTTTAGTGGAGGAACATCGGCTGCGGCTATTCCTGCAATCATTGCCAGAACCAGAATACTAATAGCAAAGCATACTTTTAGTTTCATGTATTTTCGTTCCTATATTTTATGATAGCATTCCGATTAATTCAGTCGATCTTCTCATATTTCAGCATGAATCACCGTGTCAAGTTCTGATTCCATCCGTGGGTCCAGAGAATATCTTCTGTATCTTCCGTCCTTTTCTGCCAGCAACAGTTCGTTTGTGGTCATCTTTTTCAGGTGGTATGAGACGGTGCTGTTGGTGATGCTCAGGGCCTGTGATATCTCGTTGTTTGTCATGCCCGGCTTATCTCTGATCATCAGGAGGATACGTTTCTGATTCTCATCCTGCAAAAAGGGAGCTATGATCCGGGCTTGATCGCTGTAGTTCGAATTGTTCTGAAAGAACCTTGGAGAGCTTCCATGATCTGATACTATGATCTTGTGTTCGTTGTGCAGCTTTTTCAGATGGTACTTCACAGTACCTCGGTTTAGCTCAAGACCATGTGATATATCAGCTACACTGCATCCTGGATTACTTACGATATGATCAAAAACATCGTTCCTGTTCTTATTTGCAAATATCAGATTGAACTGTGCCAGTATAAGGGGGGATAGTTTGGCAAGGCCTACCACTGCCAGGAATACGGTAAAGATATGTATCATCTGTAATTTTAAAGGAAGTTCCCAGAAAGTTAAGGTTCCGTCTGCTCCTTCATAATTGTAACCTGGTTCATACATCTCCTCGCTGGCTGGCACTACGATGTATTCACCTGTGTCTGTATTGTATTCGGATTCCACATATACGATCCCGCATGCCAGAAGTGGTACTAAAAATAAGATCAGGATTGCTAGTATCCATTTATTCATTTAGTGCAAATAAGATTTTATAATGTATAAACATTTCTTAAATTTAAAATAATTGCCAAAAAAGAATCTCTCTGATTTTTGTGTATATTTTTCAGTTCGATGAAATGGACATAAACAATTTATAAAAGAATGTTACATCGGTTACATTATAAAAATTTAGTAGGTCATCACATGTTGATAATTGGAGGATAAGGTATTTGAAAAGGACTAAGATTTTACTTTTATTGCTCTTGATGTGTTCTGCATTTTTCTCAGTGGGCTGTGTGGATGAGCAGGTCACGGCAGAAGAGATAGCAGAGCAAATGCAACAGAAAGAAGATAGCATTGAGGACTACTCGTGTACTATGTACATCACATCTTCGTTAGGCGAAGAGGATACTGTGGTGGTATATGAAATGCTCTTTAAAAAGCCACGTAAGATGAGGTCAGTTGTAATACAACCTGCCGAGAAGGCAGGAAGTCTTGTAGTTTCAGACGGAGAGACCCTCTGGATGTATCTTTCACATGAGAACAAGGTCGTGCAAAAGGGAATGCCTGATATTTCGGAGTTTGGTCATATGGATTATGTCGGAATGATCGGAGATGTCCTGAATGAGAATGATGTTTCATTTTTGGGTTTTGAAGAGTTTGATAACAGGGATGTTTATGTGATCGGTCTGATTCCAAAAGAAGAGGATGAAACCCCTCTCTTTGGAAGTAACGGAAAAGCCTGGATTGATAAAGAAACCTGGGTGCCGCTAAAATATGAAAGGTACGATGAGGATGAAAATCCGATGCTCTCATATGAGATTCGGAACCTGAAGGTGAACACCGGCATTTCAGATGATGAATTCGAGTTTAAAATACCAGAAGGTGCAGAGGTGGAGGTCATTGATCCTATTGATATAAATGAAATTGCAGCTCCGGAAGAGGTAACATTGGAGGAAGCTAAGGATACTGCAGGTTTTGACTTACTTTTACCTTCATATATTCCGGAAGGCTATGAGTTTGATAGAGCACTGATCTTTAACAATAGTGCTACCTTTGAAGAAGATATTTTTGAAAAGGTCACATTGGTATACAATAAGGGAGATGACTGTATCCGTATATCAGAAGTGGTCTATGAAACCGGTTCTTCGGATATATCTGACTTAGATGATGCGGAAACAGTTGATATCAATGGTTCCGAGGGGGAATTTGTGGCTTTTGTTCAAACCAATCTCTTAAGATGGACAACAGGGGATATTGAACTGAGCATACTTGGGATGGAGGATAAAGATGAGATCGTGAAAGTGGCGGAATCCATGGTCTGATCTGATTAAGTTGTTTTTTATGTCTATTTCATCGGACTTTGTTACCTTTCAGTTCGATGAAATGGACATAAACAATTAATACCAAATTTATCGTTATAATTATTAAAAAAAGTAGAATGATGACCTTATGAATAATCCTGGTAAAATACAGCTGAATTACATACTATATGCATTTGTATGTGCAGTCGTTGGTGCAAATCTATTTCTGGCTTCCATTGGACAAATGCTGACATCAAACATCTTTTACCAGGAATATCTTTTTGGACCGCTTCTTAGCTGGACAGCTTTTGGTATCGGCTTTGTACTTCTGGTAGCATCAATATTTTTTGTAAGGGAATCTTTTGGAGAATTGTAAGATGATGGACAATTTAACTGATATACAAAAGAAATACATATTTTTCTTCTTCATTGGAATTTTCACGTTCTATCTCAGTGGTTATGTTCTCAGAGGTTTCCATCCACCTCAGAACATCTATTTGATGCTTCTTATCTACGGGATACTATTCGGTATCGGGATACTGTTCAGCAAGGAAAGATCCAGTGTTTTTGTCGTAAATGCATTCGTAATATCTTTTGTGGCTTTACTTCTGATCTCTGCAGGTTTTTTTGCATGGAGTGCATATGGGCATATGAATTCTAAATCGATAAGTGCTGACCTGTTAGACTATACTCCTGAGGATTTTGTCACTATAACGGAAGAGGAGCTGAACGACTACCCTGCCCTGAAGGAAACCATCGAAACCCAGAGATATGTGAAAGCAAGTCCCGGTGAATGGAGGCAAACGATTGAGTTCCTTGAAGAAAAGGGATCCTATGAAATTAAGGTGGGGAATGAATATTATAGGATCAGCTTTGCGACTGCGTGAGTACAGCAAATTAGTTTAACATAATGAAACAATAAACTTTAGATAAAATGTTAGGTAACATGATATGATGAACTCTAAGGGACAACTATTATGAATCGTCTGAATCTTGTTACTGGAGCTATTATACTTTGCACCATACTTACTGCCGGATGCTTTGATACGGGAGTAGTGAATTATGATTCATCAGTTATTGATGTCAAATTCGAAGCAAATAACCTGACCATTGCGGATGTGAAAACACAGGCTTCACAACACTATTCTGTTGAAGAGGTTTTTCCGGGAGGTGGTGTAACTTCTACAAATGTTGAGTTGTTGAACTCGCAGTTCAACACGGAATATGTTATTAACAGCATGAAAGTACTGGTCCCGGCTGATAAAAAAATGACCGATGATGACAATCCTGAGTTTTTTGTACTCTTTGCTGAGCAGGAATTTACTAACATGGGCTGGTATTCGCTTCCCCGAAGTAACAGTACTTATCCGCAGGACTATGTTGCTGATACGATAAAACTGTCGTTCAATATATCGGATGAGGAGGCTGGTAAATATGCCGAAAAGTTCGGTGAAAATATCATGGATACCAACAAGAGAAATGCCGGTTTGGAGGATGACATAATAGCATATGAACCAATGTTCATCCCACATCAACCTGATATTGGGGCGATCGTTGGTCACCTGAACGAAAGAGGGGATCTAAATTCCAATCCTCTTGGAAGCGGCTATTATGTAGTCGATTTTTACAATTCATCTCTACCTTATGGATCCAGGTCAGCCGGAAGTCTCTATGTTCATACAGGGTACGCAAAAATAACTCACAATGCGGGAAATACTGAATATGTGATCATGATCGATGACATGGGCAGATTGAATGTGGAAATTAACCCCGGGCACGATAGCTTCTCACTTGAAGATGGGAGAGTTGTTCTTAAAGTCATGTTCGAAAACATTGGACATGATGCAGGGCTTGTGGATAAACTTGAATTCGGGATGGATGTTGTATGAAATATGGATAAATTTGCTATTCCTTTATTGTTTCTGAAGTTACACGAAGTTTTCCTGTAATCATTGAGATGCTTGAGCAAATAGATTGAATACCTTTTATTCCTCTTAATACGGCGATTTGTGGACTATAATAATTTGAGAGTCATTTGATACTGTTTCTTCAAAATCTCTATATTTGATGTATAATGATCTTTTTCGGGGCTTATTGATTGCTGAAACACGTTTCATTATTGTGAAACTTTTGCCTTTAATATGCTGGAGCGTTTTGTTTTTTAATTCGGTCACTTTGTCTTGTTAGTTGCCCTGCTAAGTTAACTCGAAAGATCTGGTTCTTGCATTTTTGTTCTTTTCTAATACTTATCTATGACTTATTTCGTACAAAAATAAAGATATTTTACACACTTGTTAGCTTCTGTTTTTAGTATCTGAATATTAGATCCGCTTCTTGAGATCCATCAAAATGTAATGTTGTTTGAAACAGTGAATAAATTGTCGGATTATTCTGCTGTCTTCGATGATGTTTTTGGTAAAAAAATCTTTCTTTATATACTGTATCGCTCTCCAACAATCAAATTTCGCATTGCTGCAACATGTTTCAGGCGAATTCAAAATACCGTTTCAGCTTATTGTGTTTTGATCATAAATGTCAAGGATGGCATAAAATTGGTCAAAATCACAAGTCATTGGAAAAATGATCTTACTTGTTCTTCCTGGCAATTTTCCGGGGGTTCGGTGTAGAAATTCCATAGGCTTGATTATATCAATAAATTGGAGGATGAAATAATTGACAAGGATTAAAAATATACTTGTGTTGCTCTTGCTGTGTTCTGCATTTTTCTCAATGGGATGTGTTGATGAGCAGTTCCCGGAAGAAGAGATTGAAGAGCAAGTGCAACAGAAACTTGATGATTTCGAGAAGCAGAAGAATGATGAATTTGAAAGTTCGGATTGGTTGATACAAGTCACTGATCAAGATGATGACATTCCAATTCCGGAAGAGCCGGAAGAGCTAACATTAGATGAAGCAAAAGATATTGTCGGTTTTGAAATACTTTTGCCTTCATACATTCCGGAAGGACATGAGTTCGATCATGCACTGGTTTATAGTAATGGTGCTACGTCTGAAGACAACATTTATGAAACTGTTACTTTAGTCTACAAAAATGGTGCCGAATGGCTTCATATATCACAAGTATTTTCTGGAACTGAATTTTCAGAAATGCTTCCGGAGGGTGATGTAGAAACAGTTAGCATTAATGGTTCTGATGGACAATTTTTATCTCATCCTAAAACCAATATTCTACGATGGACAACAAATGATCTGGAACTGAGCATAACGGGGAAGATCGATAAAGATGAGCTTGTGAATATGGCTGAATCAATGGCCTGAGCTGACAAAGTTTTCCATGTCCTTTTCATCGAATTGTATTACTTTTCAGTTCGATGAAATGGACACAAATAGTAATCAAAAATTATTTGCCATTTACTATAAATATGTTCATTACCATTATGAATTCTTCATGAACGGTTATGTTCTAAAAGGCTTCCATCCACCAGAGGACATCTATTTGATGTGGCTTATTTTCTGGTAATTTTTATTACTGTGTGATAGTTAGCAGAGAAAGATCCTGTATTTTTACCTTAAATGCATTTTTAATATCGTTTGTGGATTTACTTCTGATATATATATCGTTTTTTTCTTGGGTGCATATAATCACATGCATTCTAAATCGATAGATTCTGATCGATCAAATTATGTTCCTGAGGTCTTTGTTGTTGTAACAGAAGAGAAGTTTAACGCTTACTCTTCCCCGAAGAAAATCATCGAGACTCGGGCCTATATAAAAGCAAGTCCCAGTGAATGGAGGCGAACAATTGCGTTCCTTGAAGAAAAGGGGTCGTAAGTGATTAAGGTGGGGATGAATATTATGGGATTACCTTTGATACTGCATGATTAGTCGTAATCTGTTGGATTATTGTTCTTACCATCAGTTATAATGGCGATGTATGGGGCACATTTTCATTTCGGAGGCTTATCAGTGATGAAATCGGTTTCAATATAGTGAAACCTTCTTTATTTAATAGTCGCAGCATATTGTTTTTTGTGAGGGGTGAATTTTGCCCTATCTGATTACTTGCCAACTTGTCGTAAAGTCTTAATATTTGTATATTCAATCGATTTTCTGAATTTCTCTGGATTGGTGTTCTGAGTAAGTAAGTCTTTTCAATTGTAAGCCTTTGTTTTTGAGCATATTCTCATAAAATCAGTTGCTTATGGAAAAATAAAATGTGGTGTGTATTGGAACAACGGCCAAATATCTGAGTTCTTTCTATTTTTCCGAGTATAATTATTTCACTTAAATACTGTATCGATTACCAATTACAATTTTTCGCATTCATGCAACGTGTTTCAGGCTAATTCAAAATACCGTTTCATCCTATTGTGGTTTGATTAAAACTGACAAGGATGAATTAAATGGATCAAAATCACACGTTATTGGAAAAACGATCTTACTCGATTTTCCTGGCAATTTCCCCGGGGGTTCAGGTTTGATAGACAGAAAGATAGTATTGTTATCATTTATTGTGACAACTTTTGTACTTGCCGTTCCTTCACTGGCTGCAACTAATTCTGTAGAAGTGTCTGATCTGGATGATATCGACTATGAAGGCTGGTTCAAAGAGGAGATCGAGCTATCAGCTAATGAGGAAGTCAAACTTGGGAACTACACTTTGAATTACATTTATCTTCTAAATGGTGGTTTCTTTGTTGTAGATCTAACCGTTCAGGAAAATCGGACAGATGCTGCTGGAAATGAGGGTTTCTATCAGATAGCACATTTCAGTGGTCATGAAGATATTTATGATCTCAAAGGCAAGGTCATCTTTATTGAACGTTCATCTCTGGCATTCAGGATTAATGAAGTCGAGGATGGTGAGCTTAAGCTGACAGTCTGGTCAAAAGAAGATGTCTTTTCGGATGTTGGGATTTCAACGGATGTTCCTGAATTCGTCCAGTTCTATAAAGACGAATCAATTAACATTCCTCTGGAGATAAACAACTCAGGTTCTATTGATGAAATATTTGATCTGGAGATAACTGGTGATGGGTTTTATTCTTATGAATTTATTTCTAATGGCTACAAGGTATCCAGAATAAGTGTGGAACCTGGGGATGTGGAAAACCTGGACCTCAGTCTTCACATCGATAAGAATTGTCCAGCCGGGGATTACAATTTAAGTGTAAGCGCTTCAGGAAGAAGTTCAGATACTTTGTACTTACCTTTTAGCGTTATAGAGGACCTGAATGCTACAATTGACCCGGAACTTAAGATGCAGCTCTCAAGTCTCTATGTTTCCGGTGAAGCGGGATCTGAAATAATTGTACCTGTAAGGGTGCTCAACTCTGGTAATGTCAATCTTGAAGATATTGATCTTGAAACGGATTCTCCTGGAAATAACTGGGACCTGGAGTTTTCAGAAGATAAGATTGAAAAGATCAATTCTGAAGAGTACATGAATGTCGATCTAAGGATCAGGATCCCTTCAGAAGCCGAGAATGGTGATTATTTTGTGGATATCAATGCTGAATCCGGGGATGTTGAAGCTGATGAGGTGAAGTTGCGTGTCAATGTCAAAAGCAGCTCGAACTCAGCATGGATCGGATTGTTGATTATTATACTTCTGGTTGCAGGTCTTGTCCTTGCAGCTAAAAAATATGGGAGGAGATGAAAATGGAAAAGGTACTTGAAATACAGGATCTGACAAAAAGATATGATAACTTTACAGCCGTTGATAATGTGTCCCTTGATATTAATGAGGGGGATCTTATAGGCCTCCTTGGCCACAACGGTGCAGGAAAGACAACCCTTTTTGTAATGCTCACAGGGCTTACAATACCAACCTCTGGGAGCATAAAGTTACTGGGTGAGGATATCGAGAAGAATATAATGATGTTAAAGGAGAACATCAGCTTCCTTCCGGATAACACACTTTATTATGAGAACCTGACAGCAAAAGAGAATCTGGAGTATTTCTGCGATCTGGCGGATGCTGATCGTTCTAAGGTCCCGGAGCTTCTTGAGCTCGTTGGGATGAGCAAGTGGGCAGACAAGAAAGTCGGTGAATTTTCCAAGGGAATGGTTCAAAGGATAGGATTCGCACAGGCTCTTGTAAAGGACCCTAAAGTTATCTTCCTTGATGAACCGACAGCAGGTCTTGATCCCGAAGCAAGGGTCGAGATGAACCAGCTTTTAAAGAAACTTAATGAAAGAGGAATTGCGATAGTAATTTCTTCCCATGTACTATCGGAGATCAAGGATATTTGCTCAAAGATCGCTATCATGAAACAGGGTAAGCTTGTTGCTTTTGATACTCTTGAGAATCTCTGCAGAAAAGAAAATAGCAATGTCTTTCTGCTGGAGACAAAGGATCCGGAGACCACAGTGGAAGTCCTCAGTTCGGTCGATTCTATCAAATTTGTTCGTGAAGGCAATATCTTCAGGATAACTTCTGAAGAGGATGTCAGGGAACGTATCAGTTCGGAATTGAACAGGATGGGTGTTATTATTTTGAACCTCAGGTATGAAACTGAGGACCTTTTCGACATTTTTAAGAAATATTATAAGGTGGATTAAATGAACTTCGACAAAATAAAGACCATAGCAAAAAAAGAGTTCTTTGATAGTGTAAAGAGCAGGTCTTTTGTAATCGTATTTGGAATTTTTTTAGTGCTGATGTTGACATCTTCAATTGCCGGTGTAAATCAATATAATGAAGATCTTCAGAGTTATCAGGAAACCATGGCAAGTTTTGGGAATATGAAAAGCAGTGATAAATTCTTATCATTTCCCGAACCGGAACTGATGTCTGTACTATTTGGAAATATCGTATCTAACATTGCAGTGATGGGTGCGATACTGGCAATAATGCTTGGATATAATGCAATTTCCGGTGAAAAAGAAAGAGGTAACCTGAAATTACTGTTGTCCTATCCTCTTTACAGGGACGATGTTATCAATGGAAAGTTCCTTGGAAAGATCGCAGTACTTGTCATGACACTGATGATAACCGCCCTTATATCGGTATCTGTTGCATTGGTCATGGGTCTGGTTCCGACAGTTGATGACATCATAAAACTGATGTTGTTCATGGCTGTTTCCATAGTCTATCTTGTAACATTCTTGGGAATAAGCATCTTCTTTTCAACTGTTTCCAAAAATGAGACCAGCTCGATGCTGAACTCATTTATGTTCTGGATCATCAGTGCAATACTGATCACCTCGGTTTCGGGTTTAGTTGCAGACACCATGGTTCCGGAAGCTCAGGGTGGTAATGGCTTAACTTTCATCGTATCTGGAGATACTGACATGTCAGACTTCGAAGATGCGTCCCAGGGGATTGGGATGGATAGATTTGATAGTTATGAAAAGAAGTGGAAGGTCCAGAAAATGATCGAAGCTTTGATCTCGCCCAGTCTGAATTATGAGGAGGTAGCAAATGCTATTCTGGGAAGTTCGGGAGATAAATTTTCACTTATGGTCAATGATCCGACACAAGACCTTTCGGTCTTTGAGATTCTCATGGGTAAAATGACAAATCTGGTTAGCATGTTCCTCTGGGCAATAGTTTCTCTCATCGCGACTTATTATGTTTTTATGAGACAGGACATCAGGTGATATGATCGATTGATTTCTTGCTTGAATGAATGATTGATTGATTGATTGATTGATAGAGATCAAGGGCTAATGGCGGCATGGTTTCTTTCCGTTATTAGTCCTCGGACTCTGTTATGGTCATAACGGTTCAATTTAATCCGGGATCAAAAAAGTAAATGTTGAGGCGTTCCAAATGTTTCTCGCTCACTTGCTCTGGATGTATCTTCTTGAAATAATGATTCAGTTGTTCAAACACATTGTCTTATATATTATAAAATAAAAGGGGTTTATGCCTATGATGGATCTCAATAATGGAAAAACGGCTGTTCTACTGATCACGATGTGCATACTAGCTGCGATCGCAGGAGCCGCAGCCAGCCAGTTCCTTCTGGATGACGACAATTCCGATAATCCTGTTAAAGAAGAACTACGAATTCCCGTTTCTCTTGTGAATGATGATGTCGGGATAATTATTAAGGATCTGGAGAGTTCAGATCCGGACAATGTTGTGGTAGTAGAGGAAGGATTTATACTTAAGGGTTCAGCTGTATCTGAATTCGATGAATTCTATTTTACCGATAGAGTTAGGTTTAATGAAATTCAGGTTGCAGCTCCTGTTGGAATTGAATATATTGTAAGTGATGGCAATATCAAATACTCTCAGGACCTGACCAAATATTACCTTTCTGACGATACTATCACTGAAAAGTTGTTTATTCCGGAAAGCTTCCTGAATGAGAACATCAGTTCCATACTAGTTGAGCTAAATTCAACTTATGATGATGCTATCGATACATCCGACGATCCTATCATAATCTCCGGAAGGTTGCCAATAAATGACTTCAACAAGCTTTATTTCTCGACCGGATCAAGCTTCGGGTGGGATCAGGCCAAAGTTTCTGGAGAAACTGTCACATTGAACGTCTATGAAGATGATAATCTGTTGTATTCGGAAGATTATACATATTTCTATAACAGGAATTCATTGATCAAAGTTGATGCGTTTGAAGATGGAAGGTTTGTTGTGCTTTCCTACGATGAACTTGAAAAGCTGATCGAAGGCGATGAAGAAACGATCGAACACTTCAGCTCGGTACTTGAGAACATGAACAATTTTTCAGTGACCACAGGTATTATAGAAATTGGTACCACTACCGATGTAGGATGGGTCTGAACTTACATTGAGGGGATCTGGCATGGAAAAGAAAGATACATTTTTTGCGATAATCCTTGCAGTATCCCTGTTCTCATTATCATTGCTTCTTTTTTCACAGGGTATGTCAGATCTTTCTGTTTCCCTGAAGGACGGAAGCACCGTCGGAGTGGAAGTGCCTCTTATGTTCCCGATTAATTCGGTATTCCTGATGCTTATAATGGCGTCAGTTGCAACCTATTGTGCTACGATGTTCACATCGGACATATTCAGTTCGGATAAAAAGAATCTGCCTGAAGCGGGGGAGTATCTTTCTGATTCGATTGTCAGCTCCGAATCGTTCAATGATACTGGCCCAATCCCGGAATTGCATAATTCAGCCACTGACATATCATTATCTGTCGATCCGGTCAGTAATGTTGAAAAGCCAGATGACACTGAACACAAAAAGGACCTTGTTGCAAGGGTTCTTGATGGTGATTCTCGAAAGCTGTATAGGATAATAGCTGAAAAAGAAGAGATCCTCCAGAGTGAACTGGTTCTGGAATCCGGATTTACCAAAGTGAAGGTAAGCCGTATTCTTAAAAAGCTTGAAGATAAATCACTGATCGAAAGAAAGCCTTATGGGAACACGAACAAGATCACTGTTTCATTGTAAGATGGACAAAAAAATTGCTGTTCCCATCGATTACGTATGATCTGTTTTTTCAATCAATTTCTTTCATTCCATTTTCTTCAGACAAAGACAATATACCTCGATCCCCGCACCACGACATGCTGTCATCCTGCTGTTGTCAATACTGGCACAGACGATTCCCAGTCGTATATCCTTCGGATCAACTCCGTACTTTTCAGCATAAGGCAGATTGAACCTCTGCACCTGGCCAATGGCATTGTCCCTTGCGTTGATCTCGATCTCTATCAAGAAGTGCTTTCCCTGCTCGTCAATAAAGACCGCATCGATCCTGCCGCCATCGACCTCAACTTCGATCTCTTTGAATGTCAGGCCAGATTCGATCAACTCCGGTAGGCTGGTGATCATCCTTGAGATATCATCTTCAGTAATATGGTTCGAGTCCAGTGCATCTTCTACACTGGATGAATTAATGATAAGGTTTAGGTACTGGGCAGCGGTTGTTAATTTGTTGTTCTTCACATTCGGGTGGACTGAAATATCCTTCCCATCCCGGGAATGGATGAGAATGCCTACATTGCTCAGGTTCTTTTTGCGTGAGATTGGTAGTGAACCCCTGCCTTTGCTGACAACACCGATTGCTTTCTTTCTACTGATCACCCGGATGGCTTCGATAAGTTCGTCCTTTTCGTCATCCCTGAGGTCCTCTATGGCCAGTATCTCAAAGTTGCATTGATGGCTGTCCCTGATGTTCTCCAGTGAGTCGACGATCTGCCTGATCGTTTCAGCTGGTGTATCTTCTCTTGTGTAGAACCTGAATGTATCCATTCTCTGTAATTCCTTTTCCGGCGGAGATTCTCTCTAATTTTGTCTTACTTCACAAACGAGAACTTCTCACCGCATTTTTTGAGCAAATGTTTCGTGCCGCCTGCTTCACTGACGACCTTTAACATAGTGTCGGTATCGTTTATTCGTGTTCCCATCACCGCAGTGAACCCCTTTTCATAAAATGGCTGCGGCAGCATCACTGCAGAAGGGCCGAGAAGGACTGCCTCACGTGCATTTCCTTTCATGGATATCAGTTCTTCTGTTGTTCCGTTCACCAGTGTACTGGCAGTGATTATGACAACATCTGATCCTGAGAGTACTTCGGCAGCCTCGTGCTCCTGAACAACATTTATTCGGTCATCAAATATGTCCTTCTTTTCGATAACTGTCAGGCTGTCAGTGATCTTCAGTATCCTTGGTATCATAGGGCTGAAATGGCCTACCATTCCAACTTTGTCGCCTGGCTTTATAAGGTCAAGTACATCGGTATCGGAGAATGTGTACTTCTCAGGATGGCGGTCGCATATCATGGTTGCCAGTGCATTTATCGTTGCCACTCCGACAACAGATTTGAGAGTGTTATCCGAAAGTGCCATTTCCATGATCTCTGACGCAGGCTTTCCTGTCATATCTCCTGCTTTTGGCAGTGTAGAACAGTGAGCTGAATTTGATTGTGGTGATTGGGGCTGTGTGGCTGCAATCCCTCCGTAACCACCTGTGATCTTCACGCCACTGTAGACGACACCAACCCTGACATCTTCCACGTAGATATCATCAAGTGCTTCGTCGAGTTCCTGCCTGATCTGCTCAAGTAGCATTGTCATTAATGAATTATTTCCCATCTTCGTTCCGCCTGGAGATTTTGTCCTTTTATCTCTTTCTCAGACCCTGTCTATCTTTGTTGTAAGGTCAAAAGGCTTTGCATAGTATGGTGCAGTTGTTACGACGATATCAACAGCTTCTGCATATGCTGGTATGTCCTTGAACTCGATGCCTCCCACTGCGATCTCAAGTTTCGGATTGATCTTGCGAAGCTCAGGAGCAACTTCCTTTAGCTCTTCTGGTGTGTAGTGATCAAGAAGCAGTACATCCGCGATCGGGGCATATTCGAAAAATTCATCCCTTGTCCTTGGCTCGATCTCGATCTTCCTCATTGAGTTGAGTTTTCCAAAAGTTCCGACAACGTTAAAGTGATTTTGTGTTATCAGGACTGAATCGCTCAGTGAGTTGCGGTGGTGATCTCCGTCTCCTGCTTTTACGGCCTTAAGTTCATACTTGCGGAAACCCGGGTGTGTCTTCCTGCTGGTTGCAATTATCACATCAGGGTTCACTGCCTTTGCAGCATCAGAGATCATTTTTGTCTTTGTTGCAATGGCACAGGTCATGGAAAGGAAGGTCTGGGATATTCTCCAGAGTTTGAAGATAGTCCTGAGGTCGCCTTCTGCCTCGAACAGTATGGAATTTTCGTCAAACTTCTCCCCATTGTCCCGATATGAGGTCACCTTCAGTCCCTTTTTCTCATGGAACTCTGCAAGGTCGTCTGCACAGGCTGAAATGCCTGCATCTCTTGACATGATCTTTATTGTTCCTTCTCCCTCGATCTCCAGGAGTTCGGTTGTCTCATCCCCATAGGGACAATCTTCAAGTAAATAATGTTCGAATTCTTCTATCATCCTTTCACCTGTTGTTATAGATTGATGTAGCCAGTAGCCTGTTTTATGGAGTCTGCTATATGCGTGGCAATATCAGGGAGTCTATAAAAATGTTGTTAACTTTCTCTGAAATTAACGGCGTTACATAATTATTCGACACAGTCTGGCGATCAGGAGAATAAAAGAATTACAATTCAAAACAGTAGTTGGGATTTTAATTCAGTCTGACTGACTACGCGGTCCGGAAAAGCTGGCAGATATGAAGATAGCCGGATATCCGGCAGCAAGCACGCCAGATATTCCGGTATTTCTTCATAAGTGATGTTTGTTTTTTTCCGGTCCTGTCAACATGTCGATCAGTATGCTCCCCGAGTTACGGAGTAGATGGTGTACGAGTGCAGACGAGTGGCATGTGAAAGACAGAAGAAATTCCGGCCTTGTCATCTTAATGCTAGATGGGACATTCGGATCATTATTTCATTTTGATCATGTCCTGTTCAAAGCGTTATGTCTTCGATATGTATGAATGAACATATCGGTTATAAGTTTATCGATTGAACGATGGTCTATTTTTCCGACAAATTGATATTTCCAAAAAATTATTGCTATAGCATGGAACTATCAGAAATAGTAGGAATACTGGAAGAGATCGCACCCCCTGAGCTTGCAGAGGAGTTCGATATTGGAAGGATCGGCCTGACCCTTGACCTGGACAATGATGTCAAAAGGATCGCAGTTGCTCTTGATCCTACGGAATATGTATTGGAACGTGCAGCCCAGATCGATGCAGATCTGCTTATCACTCACCACACACTGATATTCCATTCTGTTAACCTTATCTCAAAAGAGCTTGCAGGTCTCTTAAAACTAGCTCTTGATAATGGTATTTCCCTTTATTCCATGCACACGAACTACGACCGTGCCGAAGGTGGTGTCAATGATGTGCTGGCCCGTCGCCTTGGTCTTGTTGACGTGAAGGATGTTGGTATGGGCAGGGTCGGCAGGATCGATGAATGCTCTGCAGATGTTTTCGTGAATCACGTTTCAAAAAGCCTCAACACCCATCTGCAGTATGTGGGAGAGAAAGATTCCATAAAGAACGTGATGGTCTTTGGTGGAAGCGGATTCAAGGATGATTTCCTTGAAATAGCAAGGGAGAACGATGTGGATGCCTATGTTTCTGCCGAGCTTAAGCATGATGTGCTGCGCAATTACGATGACATCCTGCTTGTGGATGCAACCCACTATGCCACCGAGAACCCTGCAATGGAAGAGCTCTGTGAGCGTCTCAAGAACATGCTTAACATCGATGTGGAATTCATTGATAACGATCCGTTTATCGGAGTGATCTAAAATGAGCTCAAAAGAAGAATTAGATGAAGTCGAAGTGCCAGAAGAGGAGATGACTGACGATGAGTTGGATGAGTTGATGATGCAGCAGTCTAAAACCCCTGGTTGCAAAAAGCATAGGGGCTATGGCAAGTTTGATAAGCCTGCTGTTAATCGTGGGGTTTCGGTGAGTTCTGATTCTGATAACGCAAAGAGTGAAAAAGAAAAGCAGAACTAAAATTCAAAAAAGATGGAAGAAAGGATTCATCTATTGATTCATTTTCCTCTTTCACATCTTTTGAACTTTTGGAATTATTCTTTTTTCTTGTTGTCAATAACTCTTTTTCCGCATTCCATCGGTACGATGGTCAGTTCCGCATCACCGAACTCCTTCTTGAGTGGTTCTTCCTGTGCGATCCTGTCCATAGTAAGGGCAACTGCAGCTACTTCTGAGTGAGGTTGGTTTCCAACAGCAACGTTCCAGTCGGCCAGATCATATATTTCAGAAGGCACTTTCTCAGCACCAACTACGATCATTAATTTCTCGCAGCCTTTGATCTCCTCGGTTGCATCGGGAAGATTTATTCCATACATGGAAAGGTGGCAGACCTTGCCTCCCTGTTCTTTCCATTTTTTGATCTCGCCCTTCCAGCTGACATCGTTCTCAACGTAAAAGTTTCCTCCCCAGCGATCGGCAACATCTTCGATAGCATTCTTGATGCCTTTATCGTTGGATGCAAGGAGCATTCCCTCTGCACCAAGTGCCCGGGCGGTCAGTCCTACGTGAGTTGTTATTCTCTTATCTCTCTCTGGACGGTGTCCCAGGCGGAGTATTACCACTCTTGGCATTTATCTCATATCTCCTTGAAGCTCTGGATGCGTTCCAGGAGCATTCCTTCTGCTATGAATGGTGGTCTTGTATTTGCACTCTGGAAAGCAGTGTCCATTTTACCCTCTTTCTCTGCGTAGATAGTCAGGATCTTCTCTCCTTCTTTGATCGGTTCGCCCTGCTTTTTGTGCAGTACAAGTCCCGCTCCTTTGTCATTTGGAGCACCGGCAAGCCTTGCGATCTGGACGAGTCTCTTGTTGTCAAGTTCCAGGATATATCCGTTGGTTGGTGCAATGATGTCTTTGTTAAATTCGCCCACAGAGATGTCCTTGTGAGTAACGTTTGGGTTTCCGCCCTGTACCTCGATGATCTGCTTGAACTTTTCAAGTGCTTTTCCGTTCTTCAGGGTCTCGATAGCAAGGTCGTATCCCTGGTTCTTCATGGCTACTCCTCCCATCTCGAGGAGCATTCCTGCAAGGGATGCACTCTTTTCGATAAGACTGTTAGGGCCATCAAAGTTCTCAAGGACCTTCAGGGCCTCGATAACCTCAAGAGCAGGACCAATTGTGCGTCCTACCGGTGATGCTCCATAGGTCAGAGCACAGTCCACATCCATTCCGAGCCTGTCTCCAAGGTTGATCAGGTCCCTTGCAAGCTTTCTTCCTTCCTGGACGTTCTTTATCTTTGTGCCGGGACCGGTAGGTATGTCCATGACGACGTGGGTAGCACCAATGGCGCCTTTTTTAGCCATAATGGAAGCCAGCATCTGGCAGTGAGGGTCAATGGAAAGCGGGTATTCGACCTTAATGAGCTTGTCATCAGCAGGTGCAATGTTTGTTGCTCCTCCCCATACAAGTACTCCTCCTACTTCTTCCGTCATCCTCTTGATCTCATCCGCATCGAACTCTACAGGTGCAAGTATTTCCATCAGGTCAGCAGTTCCACCGGCACCCGTTATTGCTCTTGAGCTGGTCTTTGGTATTATCAGTCCGTTGGCTGCAACTATCGGTACGATCAGCAGTGAGATCTTGTTTCCGGGTACGCCACCTATGGAATGTTTGTCCATGATGACCTGTGAGTCGAACTCAAGTTTGTCTCCTGTCTCGATCATGGATCTCGTAAGCCATTCAGTCTCATCATCTGTCATGTCGTTGATATATGTTGAAGTAAGGAAAGCTGCAAGTTCGATCTCACTGAGGTTCTCCTCTACAATATCCTTCACAAGTATCTCGACTTCTTCCTGGGTAAGCTTGTTGCCGTCCATGACCTTTTTGATTATATATGTTGATCTTGGCCTTTCTGCAGGAAATACCTCGATGGTCTCGGTCCATTCCCTTTGCATTGCCTCTTTTACCTCATGGTAAAGGCCGATCATTCCCGGTGAAATCATATCCTCGGTAAAATCCACGATAGCAGTAAGTGTTTCATGATTCTTTATTCGGACACGGTCTCCTTCATTTACGCCGAGTTCCTTTGCATCGATGGTATTCAGGATAACTTTGTATTTACCGACCTTGATATCAATAGGTTGTACTTTTAGTTGCATTGCTTTCACCTTTAACTCTGTGCTACTTTTGTTTTTGTGGATAAATAGATTTACATTGGTAACGCCGTATATTGTTCAATTATTTTGTCTGGTATGACCAATATACTTTTATAAGCAAAATTATAATAATTATAATGATGAGAATGGGGTAGTATCTGCGGTAACTATATAAGCCGTAGGAGCATACTCTTTTTGACAACAATAGAGGACAGGCATGGGGGCCTAATAGGTTCTTATTGTTGTTATCAGTAAGGAATGGCATTACCAAAGGCGTGGTATAATGGTTGAAAATTTGAATCCTCAAAGTGCCGAGAAGAAAGACGAACTAGAGTCTGTGGAAGAAGGCATAATTGACATAGTAGATATAGTTGAAGATGATCCGCTTTCGGAAGAACTTCTCGCAGATGATCCTGACGTTCTGGATGAGGTTCTGGAAGTCACATCCACCGATGAAAACAATGGTGAGACGGACAATGTTGGGGATCTTGAGGTTCCTTCACCTGAGGGAGATGATGAAAGTGAGGAAGAGGGTCAATTGCCAGAGGAGATCGAATCCCTGTGGGAAAAGACATTAAAAGAGATCTCAGAAGAAGTGGTGGAAGAGGATGAGGATATCGATGAGTATGAAGAGACTCCTATGTTCATCTTCAAGAAAGAACCTTTCCATAAAAGGGTAATTAATGCTTTTAAGCCAAATGAATATGAGGTGGAAGAATACGATCTGTCTATCCATGGTCCTCTTGTAGATACTACGCTTGACGAGGAGTCTGGCTATAATGAGATCGAGTTCTTTGAGCCCAATCCTCCTTATTGCTATGTCCGTGTTTCCTACAACCCTGATCTCCATGAGTATCAATACCAGGTAATTGAACCTGAGTTCGAAGAAGAAGAGCTCAAACTTTTCAGGATGATCAAGGAACGCATAGCTGAAGTTCTTCATGCGCACCTGAAAAGTATGACACGAGATGTGGCAGAAGAATACTTGCGTGAGAACGTCAACAAATTCCTCGTTGATTACAGGATAAGGCTCACTACGCTTACTCGTGAAAAGATCATGTACTTCATCGTTCGTGATTATCTCGGATATGGTCCGATCGATGCCATGATGCGTGATCCTCTGATCGAGGATATCTCATGTGATGGTCCTGATACGCCGGTTTACATATACCACAAGACATTCGAATCCATTCCTTCGAATGTGATATTCCCAACGGATGATGATCTGGACCCACTGTCCATCAGGCTCGCCCAGATATGTGGAAAACATATCTCCATAGCGAACCCATTGCTTGATGCGACATTGCCGGATGGTTCCCGTATCCAGCTGACGCTTGGAAGGGAGATCACTACAAGGGGTAGTACTTTTACCATACGAAGGTTCAACGAGGATCCGATTACACCTACGGACCTTATCAATTATCATACGTTCTCTACCGCAATGCTGGCATACATGTGGCTTGCAGTTGATTCCAGCAAGAGTGTTATTTTCTCAGGAGGTACTGCTTCAGGAAAGACCTCTGCTATGAACGCAATTTCTATATTCATCCAGCCGGAAATGAAGATCGTTTCCATTGAAGATACAAGGGAATTGAACCTTGATCACCCCAACTGGATCCCTGGTGTGACCCGTGAATCATTTAGCGGGGAGTCCAAAGGTTCCATTGAGATGTACGAATTGTTGAGGGCATCACTCAGGCAGCGTCCTGAATATATCCTTGTGGGTGAAGTAAGAGGTGCTGAAGCCTATGTACTTTTCCAGGCAATGTCAACAGGACACACAACGTTCTCCACATTGCATGCTGACTCCGTGCAGTCTCTTGTACACAGGCTTGAGAACCCACCTATCAATATTCCAAGGATCATGATACAGGCACTTGACATTGTATCCCTGCAGACCCAGGTAAAGATCGGGGAAGATAGGGTAAGGCGGTGCAAAGCGCTTACAGAGATCGTTGGTGTTGATCCAAGGACCGGTGAGTTGCTGACCAACGAGGTATTCTCGTGGAATGCTTCAAAGGACCTGTTCCAGTACTCTGGTCGTTCCTATGTCATTGAGGGCGTAATGGAAGCGAGAGGCTGGAGTGAAGCTCAGGTAAGAGAGGAGTTACAACAGCGCCAGGATGTCATTGAGTGGGCACGCTCAAAGAACATCACGAACTACAAGGACTTCTCCAAGATCGTGGTTGCGTACAAACGTGAACCGGAAACATTACTGAAAGTTATAAGGCAGGATCTGAATGGATAATTCATACTTTAGCATTGCATTTGCCATTTTTGGCAAATACTATGTGAACAAAAGGTCTAAGTATTTTTCACTCAGGCAGAACCTGATGAAGGCCAGGATCAACGTCGGATATGACATGTATCTCTCAGGTGTCCTTTTAACGGCTATCCTGACTACGTTACTATTGTCTATCCTGGTCAATGTCCTTCTGGCAATTATTCCGATCCCTGATATTTCTGGAATTGCACTTGGTTTCCCTGTGTGGACCGCAAAATATGCTGCTTACAAACTTCTTGCTATCCGCCTGATCGGTGGTATTGGATTTGCAGTTCTCTGTTTTAGCAGTGTATATTATTTTGGGATGTTCTATCCCAATATTGTGGCAGGTGACAGGAAACGTAAGATCGAACAGATCCTTCCATATGGTATCAACTACATGTCTGCCCTTTCAGGAGCAGGTGTCCTTCCGGTAGATCTGTTCCGTTCTCTTGCAGCCAATGAGATATATGGTGAGGTTGCTGTGGAGGCAAGATATCTAGTACGTGATCTTGAGGTATTGGGTGATAATCTCGTGACTGCAATGAAAAATCTTGCAACACATACACCTTCTCCAATGATGCAGGAATTCCTGCAGGGTGCGATCACTGTTGTAACATCCGGTGGTGACCTGGAACCTTATTTCAAGATCAAGGCCGATCAGTATCTTATCGATAACAGGCAGAAGCAAAAGGAATTCCTTGAAACACTTGGCCTGATGGGTGAGACCTATGTTACTGCATTTGTCGCAGGTCCTCTTTTCCTGATTGTTGTAATATCCATCGTAGCACTGATGGGTGGAGCAGATATGATGTTCCTTTATCTGATGGTATATGGTCTGATCCCAATTGGAACTCTTATGTTCCTGGTTCTTATCAGTTCAATGACGCCGGAGGAGTGAGATATGAAGGATAGAGAGAATACTGGAACTGATGAGGTTGATGAGAATATTGAGATGACCACATCAGATGAAGTTATTGAATCTGTTGGCACTGCTGATTCCGATGACATTGTTGAATCTGTTGATACTGCTGATTCCGATGACATTGTTGAATCTGTTGATACTGCTGATACTGCTGATACTGCTGATTCTGCTGATTCTGGTGACATTGTTGAATCTGTTGATACTGCTGATTCCGATGAATTTACTGAATCTAATGATATTGCTGATCCTGATAACCTTGAAGGCAGCATTGAAGTTTCTGAATCCAACGAGTTTGCTGAAGTCGGTGAAAGTCAAATTGCTGAGACCATTGCATTGGATGCGAACGGCGATCCGATTTTGATCCATGAGGCTGAGATACCTCGAATGAGTGAGGAGGAACTTGAGAAGATCGAGCAGTATGTCATCAATATTAGGCTTGGGGAATCGAGGAAGAATGTTCGTGTGAAGGAATTCCTGAGTGACCCCAAAGGTGCACTTTACAGGTATCCTTATTATGCTATGTTCTTCAGTGGCCCTCTTGCCCTGTTGTTCCTGGCACTGGGTCTGTCGATGACATGGGGAACACCTGCTATTGATCATGTAATCCTATTTTCCGTCTGGCTGTTTATCATACCGCCGGCAATAACCTATCATAGGAAGCACAAATTCATCGGCAAGGTCGAAGAGTACATGCCAAACTTCCTGCGTGATATTGCAGAGATGAGCAGGGCAGGTCTTACTCTCCCGGCAGCACTGGGTACTGTGGCAAAAGGTGAATATGGTGCAATGACGGGTGAGATCAAGAAAATGGATGGTTCGGTTTCCTGGGGTATCTCCTTTGAAGAGACCATCGAATACTTCGCAAAGAGAATGAACACTCCGCTCATATCACGTTCAGTAGCTCTTATTACACAGGCAAGCCGCGCAGGAGGTCGTGTGTCTTTCGTGCTCGAAGCCGCTGCAAGGGATGCAAGTGAACTAAAGGTACTTGAGAAGGAACGCCGTGGTAACATGGCAGTTTATGTAGTTATCAGCTACATTGCTTTCTTTGTGTTCATCTTTGTAATATTGATGCTATCCACACGGTTTGTTCCGGTAATGTTCGAAGCAAGTCAGGCAGTAGCAGGATCTTCTGCAGGAGGTAGCTTTATTGGCTCTTTCGATCCTGATAACTTTATTCGTGTACTTTACCATGCATCTGTAATACAGGGATTCATGAGTGGTCTTGTTGCAGGGCAATTGGGAGAGAGTCGAATATCTGCAGGTCTGAAACACTCGTTCATACTGACATTCATCGCCTGGGTAAGTTTCCTTATACTTTGATGGGAAGATGCCTCTGGCTGAGCGATCAATAACGAACGAAAAGAAAACAGATCAATTTAAAAAGTAGGATGAAGAGATGTCACTTCTTTGAGAAGGACTCTCTTGCTTTTTCTTTTATAGAAGTGAACAGGTCATTTGCCTTAGTATCAATGCCAACAATGAGCGGACCGAATTCATCGACCTCAAGTTCCCATACAGCTTCCGGCATTCCAAGGTCAAACCAGTGAACTTTTGGGACCCTTTTTATGGAACCTGCTGCAAGAGCTGCGCAACCGCCCGTATATGCAAGGTAAATGCATTTCCCTTTCAGGCTTTCAGCCACATTGTTCATTCCGCCTTTTCCGATAAGAGCGCGGACATTGTAGTGCTTGAGCAGCTCGGGCGTCATTTTTGACATCCTGTCACTTGTAGTGGGTCCGGCTGCAACGACGGTCCATTCTTCGCCTCCGTCCTCTGCTTCTTTCTTCTGCATCAGGGGTCCGCAGTGGTAGATGGCTGCTCCTTCAAGATCGAATGGCAGCTCATGGCCTTCCTCGTGCATTTCAAGTATACGTGCATGTGCTTCATCACGTGCTGTCAGGACAATGCCGCTGATGTAAACGATATCTCCGGCATTGAGCTGTTCGACGTCTTCTTCCTTAAGAGGTGTCTCCAGATGATATTCCATTATTCCTCACCTCCAAGGATCACTGAAGCATGCCGGTTTGCCCAGCATTGGATATTGATGGCCACAGGCAGGGATGCTGTATGGCAGTAGGATTTTCCAACGTGAACTGCAAGGGCAGTGGTATCTCCGCCAAGCCCCATTGGTCCGATGCCAAGCGAATTGATCCTGGCAAGGATCTTCTTCTCGTCATCGTTCATGTCATCCACATCTCGTAAAAGTGAGGATTTTGCAAGCCTTGCTGCTTTGTCGAAAGAACCTCCTATTCCAACACCTACGATAACAGGTGGGCATGGTCTTCCTCCGGCGTTGAGCACGGTCTCGACGATGAGATCTTCAATGCTCCCAAGTTCAGTCGGGTTCATCATTTTCAATGTGCTCATGTTCTCTGAACCTGCACCCTTTGGAGCCACAGTTATCTTCAGCTGGTTGCCTACCACGAAGTCGTATTTGATATCCGGAAGTCCCTCGCCTGTATTATCGCTGCTGTTGCTTCGGGTGATCGGGTCAACGGCATTTGGCCGCAAAGGCACCTGTTGGGTTGCTGTTCTTGTGGCTTCCAGTATAGCTCCCTTAATATCAAAGTCGATGTTAAGTTCCCTGCCGATCTCTACGTAGAATATGAGGATGCCTGTATCCTGACAAAGTGGTATGGTATTGTTCCCTGCGATCTCAATGTTCTTAAGGATCGCTTCTATCTGCGATCTTGCAACATCGCTCGATTCGTTCTCTTTTGCTGTTTCAAGAGCCTTTACTACATCTTCAGGAAGGATGGTCTCAGCTTCCTTTATTATGTTAAAAGTGGCTTCAACTACAGCATCATAAGTTATATTGCCGGTCAAAAAAGATCACCTTAAATGGTGCGGGAGAAGGGATTCGAACCCCCGAACGTCTACACGAGCAGATCTTGAGTCTGCCACCGTTGGCCACTTGGTTACTCCCGCATTCGAGAAATATGTTACCAAAAATAGCCGTATTTGTTATAAACTTATCTGTCGCTCGATTATTTTTTATCTTCTGAGTGGGTTTCAATAGTATATTTTACGCAAAATGATGCTTTTCTTTGAAATATATTTATTAAAGAGTAGGTAATTCTGTTTTAATGATGACGGCAACTATACCTGAGAACGATCCATCCTTCGATCCTCGCAGTATTGAAGAAAGGAACAAAGAACTGGTTTTGGGAATTTCAGATCAGGGTTGGCATCCAAAACAACTGACTGATAAATGCAGCCCGGACTACCAGATACATTTTGGTGGCGAAGACCTGGACCTTGATTCTCTTATGGAATTTATGGAATCAATTCATAAAGCGCTTCCTGATCTGCAGTTTATTATCAATGACGTAATTGCTGAAGGTGACCGGGTTGTGACCAGATGGACTGCCAGCGGTACACATCTTGCTGACTTCCAGGGGGTACCCCCCACACGCAAGCCGGTGCGGTTTACCGGTATTACCATTACGCGTATAGAGGATGGCCTGATCGCTGAGGACTGGGAAGAGGTGGACCAGTTGAACTTTGCCCAGCAATTCGGTGCTTTCTCATCTGATATGTTCTGACAATAACGCTTGAATTTTGCTGTTAATAGCATATCTTTTATACGAACAGATACCAGATTAGTTGAAAATGCATCGTCTTATACTTACATATAATTCCGGAGAATTCATTTGATAGAAACCAGAATTTTAATGGCATTCTTCCTTTTGTACTGGGTCATCGTATCGATCCTCGACAAAAAGGGCATACTTGAGCGATACAACATCTCTACCTATGGCCCTGTTCTTATGATAAGGACTGTCAGGGGGCAGAAACTCCTGGACTTCCTTGCAAAGCCTAAAAGTGCATGGAAATTATTTGCAAACGTCGGGATAGTGTTGATGTTCATTGGAATGTTTGCCATGTTCCTTGTCATAGTGGTATCGGATGTCGCCATGCTTTCATCCATAGGGGACAATACGCTACCTGAGCCCGGGAAGTTCAATGAGGCAAGGAACATTTTCCTGATCCCTGGTGTTAATGAGTTCATACCTCTTTCCTGGGGTGTGATAGCTCTTCTTGTCACGCTTGTGGTACATGAGTTCTCACACGCCATATTGTGTAAAGTAGAAGGCATCAGGGTAAAATCCATGGGTATCCTGCTGGCAATTGTTCCGATCGGCGGCTTCGCTGAACCGGATGAGGAAGAACTTTTCGGAGTAAAGGCGGATAACAAGGATCAGGAGGTAGGCTCCACTGAAGGACCTATTGAAAGGAAGATCCTTGGCCTGGAAAAGGAACCCGATAAAAGTAAGATGGCTACAAGGGAGCAGAGGGCAAGGATCCTGGCCGCAGGCGTCATGTCCAATTTCGTGGTCGCAGCCATTGCTTTAATACTGCTGTTCGGTCCTGTGCTTGGTGCGATAGCACCTCTTAGTGATGCCATGGTAGTCAATGTTACTTCTGACTCTCCGGCAGATTTCGCGGGAATTCAGGACAATATGGTCATTACGCAGATCGATGATACTCCAATTGAAAAAGCAAACGATATCCTGTTATACGTTAGTAGTGTTGAACCGGGTACTGTTGTACAGGTATATGCAGCCAAAGATAGTGTTGTATCGGTCTATGATGTTCAGGTCGGGGAAGATACTGTTGAAGACGTTAAAGGTATCTATGTGAATGATGTTGTTCCTGATTCACCTGCTGAAGCAGTGGGAATTGAACAGGGAATGATGATCATCAAAATTGATGGTACCCAAATAAATTCATCAGATGACTTTGTACTTTTCATGAACTCGACCAAAGTGGGTCAGACCATACTTGTGGAAACAGTTATGGTCGATGGTCCGAAAGGAAATGGATCGTCTGCTTTCTATGAAGTAGAACTGGTTTCCCATCCTGACGGTGCCACCGAAAAAGGTTTCCTTGGCGTTTATTATGGTTCCAACGGACTTAATATCACACCTCTTGGTATTACCGTAGGTGAGTTCCCCGCAAAGGCATACCTTGAAGCCCTGCGTTCAATACCTTCAATGATGACCGGTTTTGTCGGCTGGATTATTCTTCTGGGACTTCCGATCGTTGGATTTGCAGGAGAAGGTTTCCCTGGATTTAGTGGCACACTTGCGCAGTTCTACCATCCTGTAGGATGGGGTGAGCCACTTGGTATAGGTGTTTTCTGGATCGCAAATGCTCTGCTATGGATAGGTTGGCTCAACTTCTATGTAGGCCTGTTCAATTGTCTCCCGGCAGTACCACTTGACGGAGGACACGTATTCAAGGACTATCTGCGTTCGTTTGTCGGCAGGATCGTACCGGATGAGGAAAGGGCAGCAAATATCTCAGCAGCTATTGCAGCAACTTTCACATTTGTGATCCTTATATCCTTCCTGTTCATGATATTCGGTCCATACATTGTGCATGGCTTCTGATGGTCTACGGCATGGGACAAGGTTATGATACATTAAGAATGGCATAAAAAGATCAGAGGGGAAATGAGATGAGATATCCAAAATTCCTGACTTCATCAATTGCAGCTTATATTGGCATGTCAATTGCTGTTGTTGTGGTCTATATGCTGATCTTCATGCATCTTATGGTGTACGAGGGGCAGTATGAGTATGCCACTCTGATAAATGCGCTTTACTGGGTTATTGCTTCCGTAACTACGGTTGGTTATGGGGATATAGTCTTCATGTCAGAGATCGGGAAGATCTTTTCCATAATTGTTCAGGTATCAGGAATTCCATTGTTCTTTGGAATACTGATCACGCTGGTCATTACCCCATGGTTCGAGAAGACCATGAAGCTCCCTCTGGCTGTCAAGGTGCCAAAGAAGTTCTCGGATCATATCATTGTATGCGGTTATAATCCTCTTGTGGAGACCCTTGTGGAGGAGTTCAGAGAACAGAACACAAGCTTTGTCATTGTGTCGGAAGATGAAGAAGCTCTTCGAAAACTGACCAAAGAGAATATCTCCTGTATCTATGGTGACCCTGCTGATGAGATCACACTTGAAAATGCTAACGTAAATTCCGCACGTTTTCTCATTGCGAACCAGTCGGACAATGAGAATGCGAACATAGTCCTTACTGCAAGAAAAGTAAGTCAGGTCAGGATAATTGCCGTAGCAGAGGATGCTTCCAAGATAAAGTACCTGAAGTATGCGGGTGCTGATCGTGTAATTTCGCCTAAACTGGTCCTGGGCCGCTTTTTTGCAAAGAAGGCAGTTGATCCTTATCTTGGTGTGCTTTTCGGGACCACTGAGTTCTTTGACGGCTGCAGGATCATAGAGTTCCCTATTTACTCAAAAAGCGAATTGATCGGAAAGACGCTTGCACAGGCAAATGTGCAGGAAAAGACCGGAGCTACCATTGTAGGATTAAGAAAAGGCGGTCAGCTCACTTTTAACATCAACCCTGCTGATATCATTAAAGAGAACACTGTAATTATTGCAGTAGGTACCATGGAACAGCTTCAGAGACTGGGTAAACTGACCGATTAAAGGAGTAACATCATGATAACCAATGAACATTTGATCGTACTTGGCTATGGTGACGTTGGCAAACGTATAATTGAAGTATTTATTGAGAACGGTGTTCATTTCACAGTGGTAGACAAAACCGGGGCAGGATTTTCAAACGTCAATTTTGATTATGTAATTGGTGACGGGACTGATGAATCTGTTCTCAAAGAGGCAGGCATTGAAGAAGCATCAACAGTGATCATCACCTTGAATATCGATACTGAAGCCATCTTTGCAACTCTTATGGCACGTGGTCTCAAGCCTGATTGCATAATATTCTCCCGTGCGAATTCGGTGAATTCCATTGATAAGCTCTACAAGGCCGGTGCGGATTATGTCGGATCGCTTTCCATTGTAGCCGGTCAATTGCTTGCGAAGATCACATCCACCTGTACAAAACCGGAATGCTATCAGTTTTATGAGGATATTGTGCTCTACGAAGGCATTGAGATCCAGAAGTACCAGCTTAAAGAAGGCTCTTCCATGGTTGGTAATAGCATAGGCTATCTTGATATTGTAGGCAAGTTCGACTGCCGTATCATAGGTGTGGAAAGAAGTGGCTCTGTGACCACGTCTCTTCCTTCTTCCTTCGTTCTGGAGGTGGGGGATACCATCGCAGTTGTTGGAAACAGGGAGCAGATCGAAAAGTTCAGGAATGTCTTCATTAAACAGGATTAACTATGATTGGCGGGACTGATCAGGACTAACCGGAATTTAAATAATTGATATCTTTTTGGTGGAAATATATTCATGGACCCAATTTTCTACATTGCCATCGTTTTCTTCCTTTCTATCCTTTTCTCATTCCTGGGAATGGGTGGTGCCATAATCTATGTACCGCTTCTATACTGGCTTGGAATGGACCTTTTGACCGCGATCACCATCGCTTTGCTGTTGAATGTGGTTACAACATTTTCAGCATCCATAACCTATATCAAAAAAAAGATGGTGGATTTTCACACTGCAGCCCCCTTCATCGCAGCTTCGGCCATCGCTGCGCCATTCGGGGCTTTAATATCACAGTCTGTTCCTGAAAATACAACCCTGAATGTGTTTAGTCTTATAGTGGCACTTGCAGGTTTTACCATGATATTCTCGAAGAGGATCGGAAAATCTGAACGAGGTTTAAAAGCCAGTCAGAAGAAACGTTTGATCCTTGGCATATCTCTCGGGCTTTTCATTGGTATCCTTGCAGGTATGCTGGGGATCGGTGGTGGTACATTCCTGGTCCCTGCGCTTCTGCTTCTGGGATTTGGAATAAAGGAAGCACCAGCCACATCCGCTCTAGTGGTCCTTTTCTCATCCCTCTTTGGTTTTCTCTCCCATATTGGCAATTTGCAGATCGATCTTTTCTTGCTTGCCGGAATGGGCCTGACAGCACTGGTGGGCGGTCAGATAGGTTCGCGCCTGATGTATCTTCGCCATGAAAGGCTTCGTATATTCTTTGAGAGTTATTTCAGCAGAATATTGGGTGTTGTGTTAATTCTTATTTCGGTGGCGATCCGGTATTCCCTCATGGGGAAATAAAGTGTCAAGAAATGGGTTTATAGATGGGTAAAAATTAGCAAGCATCCCTCTGAACTATGTTTCATGGCACCATTTTTATGATAGAAAGATTTAATACAAAACATCGCAATGATACAACGCAATTCTAAGCTTAAAGGGCTCGTAGGGTAGCCAGGATATCCTCATGGGCTTCGAAGTGGAAAATATTCCCCGAAGAGACCCATTGACCCGTGTTCGAATCGCGGCGGGCCCGTATTTTTTGATATTTTTATATTCTGATCTTATCTCTGACTTTTTTGATTTGTCGGATTCTATCAAAAACTTATAATGTTTTGCAGACAATTATCATCTATGAAATCTGGAATCAAAGATGAGATCAGCAAATTCCATTTCCTTAACGTAGGGTGGAAGGATACTGACATCTTTCTTCTGTTCCTTTTTATCCCGTCTCTTCTTCTGATCCTGTTCATTCTGCCGGATTACCTGAAGTTTGACCACTTTATTCTCTTCCCGTTGGATCCAAAGATCGAGACACTATTTTTGTCCAACTATGTCCATTCCTCGTATTCCCACCTCATGGGAAATATGATATTTTATTTGGTCATTATGTTCCTTATTATCAATTTCGAGACCAACAGGAGATTTTTCATTACATCGTTCCTGTTGTTTTCTTTTGTCCTGCCATTCATTGTTTCATTTTCAATGGTGTATTTCATTGGTCTTCCATTTCCTGTTCAGGGATATTCAGGGATCGTAAGTGCTCTGGTAGCTTACCTGATGTTCGCTTTCTACAGGTATTGCAAGAAATATTATTATCCTAAGATCGGGCATGAGTTCATTTATTTCTTAATTTTTCTGAACCTATTCCTGGTTCTTTTTCATTTGAATGTACCCGTTTACATGTATCTGGCAATTTCCCTGCTTCTGCTGGTAACTGCTTACATCAACAGGCCTTTTTTTGATTATGTTTCTACGAAGCTCCATTCGTATTTCGGATCCGGCATTACACGGAGCTCATCAAATTTTATTGTGATCTATGCCCTGCTGGTTTATCTGCTCCTTTTATATTTCCTGATAGGTCTGCCTTTGCTGATACCTGAAGAGGTCGTAAATGAATCCGGTATCATCAATAGTCTGGGGCATTACACCGGCTATGTATTCGGGTTATTGTCCACTCTTATGCTTGAGCGTTTCAATGAGGTATTCTAAAAAAGAGATTTCCCGGAGATCTCCGGGAACACTGATGATCAGGTATCAATATCTGATGTTATTCTGAAAGGTCGATCTCAAAAGCAACGACCGGCTGGCCAAGGCCAAAGTTGACGATAACTCCGGGATAGAGTTCGCCCATTGCTCCGATCTTCCTGCCATCTACAATGATGTCAGCACGCCTGCCTTCGATAAATGCAGGGTCGGTTGATTCGGTAACTTCGTATGCGATGTCCCTTTCCCTCATCACAGCGTCCAGGACTTCCCTGATCTCTGTGAAGTTTGCCTGCGCATGAATTGAAGCGGCTGAAAGGTGGAGCCTGTTCTTTGCGTTCACAACTACCTCTCCTACCTCAAAGATGCGCTGTGGCAGCTCATGGTGCTGGTTCAGGGAGAAGATCTCCATGAGGTTTGGCAGGATGGTGGTTCTGACCATTGTCTGGTCCTCGCTTATGGGGTGGAGTACGAAAGTAACATCATCTGTCTCTTCACGGCACATCCACTCAAAGTGCACCTTCTGGCTGGTGAGTGTAAAAGGCATTACTTCTGAGTATCCCAGGCTTACCATTATCTCACGCATTGCACTGCTTGTAAGTGAGATCGGGTGAGCACTACCGACTGTGGCATTCTTCGGGAACTCGCTCTGGATCTTGTCAAAACCGTATCCTATGGCAATATCCTCGATCACATCGAAGTTGTGCAGTATGTCAGCCCTGTATGATGGGACCTGTATGTCGAAGTTCTCCCCATCGTCAGCAAGGCTTGCACCGAATCCCATTCTTTCAAGCTCGTTGATGATCTCCTCGTTGGTAAGTTCCACGCCGATCAGTTCATCGATCTCAGCCCTTGGGAGCTTGAGGTCTCGAGGTGTCATGTCAGGGGTTACTTTCTCAGTTCCATCAGGATATACGATATTCACAGATTCGACCTTGCCACCTCTCTCTGCAAGAGCGGTCACTACAATGTTGAGTGCGGTATAGACAGCGTCTCCCAGACCGGTCACATCAATGAACAGGTCTGTTGTGCTCTCTTCCACTCTTGTGAGTGTTCCGTTAATGATTGGTGGGAATGAAAGGACATCTCCCTTTGAATCAGTGATAAGCGGATACTTGTCCATTCCTTCAAGGATATCGGCAAAGCGGACTCCCTTTGGATGCTCGGCAAGGATCTGGTCCATTGTCATTGGCTCTGTGAAGTCAAGAGGCACGAACTTAAAATCAGGATCTACTGCCTGGTACTTGAATGGCGGTGTGATGTTTGCCATATCATGGACGCCAATGGATACCTTCTTCCTGTTCCTTCCAAGACCCCAGTGGAGGGATTCCTGCAGGTCCATCAGGGATTTGATGGAACTGGATGTGAACTTGATCCCCCTTACAACTGCGCAGCCAAGTACCGGACGTACGTTCCCGATCTGGTCATCAAGCTCAATCTTAATATCCGATGGTGTCACATCATACTGGCAAAGGCCGGTTTCGATGTTCATGAATCCACGCATGGCCCTTGCTACTCCTTCCACACTGTAGAGGTCAGGGCGGTCGGGGAAGAACTCAATATCTATGGATTCTTTTTCAATACGCTCGATGTCCGCACCTATCATTGGTACGCGGTCAATGATCGTATCCTTGTCTGAACGTGTGAGTGATTCCAGATCCTCATATTGTAAGGTAATTATTGGCATGTGGGATATCTCCGCGGTCATATTATATGACCATTAGCAATTTGAACCGATAATAGAACGAACATGTGTAGCTTTTGATTTAATATTTTTCATCAATTTTCTTTCCAATGTGCTCTTTTAAATGCAATAACTTTAATAACGTGTAATAATAATTATCATTATGATAATAGAGGACACATTTTGTGTCTGTTATGATCACAGACTCCTTGCGGTGTAACAATGGTGAATGAGGCAGAAAAAAACCTGAATGACAGCAGGACTGATGGCATTGAAGATGCAGACCAGAAGAATGCCGTTGAAAATAACCCTGATGCGACCATATCAGGGGATAGTGTTCAAGATATTGATGAAGAAGACATTGAAGCAGTTATATTGACACCAAGGAGCAGGTCTAGAACACATTCTGAACGTCCTCCTGAAATGAATGATCCTGGCAGTGATTCCGATGAGGAGTTCGGCATCCTTTTGCCACGCTCTGAGAACTTTGGTCGCCCTGAAAAAGAATCCAGGTCAAATGAAGGGGACTGGAAACCTAAGGGTGGTTATCCTCAGGGGTTTGAACCTGTTACTGTTGATCCCGAAGAATTTGAATTATCTGCAAACAGGCAGCAAAGTGTGACAGAATCTGTCCCGAAAATGCACATTGAGCTTACAGATGAGGGCAGTGGAGCTGATGAGCCGGCTCCGGAACTTTCAGATGCGTTCGGAGAAAGTGAGTCCAAAGGCATTGATGCCGAAAAAGGAGCTTCTGAAGAAGAGCTTCAGGAAGGAGCTGTACCTGCAGATGATGAGGAATCCGCTCCTGTAGAAAAGATCGGTATCAAGGACAAGATCAAGAACCTTTTCAGAAGGGAAAATGAAGAGGTAGAGCCTTATGATCCGGAAGTCCATGAACCACTCTCTGAGTTTACAGGCGTCGAAGGTTATGAGGAAATTGAACGGTACTGGATCTGGGAGCCTTATGTCTTTATTGTTATTCTTTATAATGAGGATCTAAATGATCACATATACTATATTGTCGAGCCTTCACTCTCTGATTTTGAAATTGTGTTCCTGACCGAAATAGAGGACCGCCTTCACAACGAGCTTCTTGTAGAGGACATTGATGAGACTGAGGACAGGGAAGTAGTTCTTGAAAAAGAGATCCGTGACATCATCAAGGATTATGCTATCGAGGTAACTCCTGCGATGCTCGAAAAGGTGTTCTACTATATTAAGCGTGATTTCATCAGGTTCGGCAAGATCGATGCTTTGATGAATGATAATTCAATAGAAGATATCTCCGGTAATGGGCACAGCAAGCCGATATTCCTTTATCACCGGACATACCAGAACATTGCTACCAACATCATCTTTGATGAAAAGGAGCTTAACTCTTTCATAATCCAGCTTGCCCAGAAGAGCGGAAAGCACATCTCTGTGGCAGATCCTATGGTTGATGCGACCATGCCGGACGGTTCGAGGATCCAGATGACACTGGGTACCAGTGTTACGACGCATGGAAGTACATTTACTATCAGGAAGTTCAGTGATGTCCCTATCACTCCGGTAGACCTGCTGAAGTGGGGAACATTCTCTTCGGAATGCATGGCATATCTATGGTTATGCATTGAGAACAACAAGAGCCTGATCTATGCCGGTGGTACTGCATCCGGTAAGACCTCTTCGTTGAATGCTGTGTCACTGTTCATACCTGAAAAGGCTAAGATAATTTCCCTTGAAGATACAAGGGAACTGAAATTACCTCATCCAAACTGGATCCCGGGTGTTACAAGGGATTCCTTCACGGCGGACGACCGTGGTTCTGTGGATATGTATGACCTTCTTAAAGCCGCACTTCGTCAGCGTCCGGAATACCTCCTTGTGGGAGAAGTTCGTGGTAAAGAAGCACTTACCTTGTTCCAGGCAATGTCCACAGGTCACACGACCTTCTCGACAATGCACGCCGATTCCGTACCATCGGCTATCCACAGGCTTGAGAACCCGCCTATAAGTGTTCCACGTAACATGATACAGGCACTGGATATCATGTGTATCCAGGCACAGACCTATTCCATGGGCAAGCGTGTGAGAAGGAACCTTAAGGTCGTGGAGATCATTGACATTGATCCGAATACACGTAATGTCAGGACAAATGATGTTTTCGTATGGGATTCTTCCACTGATACTTTCCACAGGACAGGAGATTCAAAAGCCCTGATGGATATACGTATGAGAAGAGGCTGGGGCGCAGCGGACGTTAACCGGGAACTGAGGAACAGACAGCGCATACTGGAATATATGGTAGATAATGATGTTGATGATTTCAAAGAGATCTCAGGTATTATCAATGCCTACCAGTCCACACCGGAAAAGGTGCTGAAGGAACTGAATATGTTATGAGACCCTCTGGAGTGGTTAGGTGACAGAAGACATATCCCGGGAAAAGGGCCGTGAAGACGAGATTCAGGAAGATATTCCTGATATGTTCGATGATGCTGAAGATCAGGAGAATTTTCAGGATTCTACTTCAGAATATGATTCCAATTCAGATTCGATTTCATATTCCGACCCTGAATTCTCAGATGAGGCTGAAAATCCCGATGTTACCAATGTTTCTTCAGTTAAGCGAAAGGTTTCTTTCTTGGACAATATAAAAAACAAGATCTCCGGAGGACCAAAAAAGGATTCCGGTACGTTTGATAAGTTCTTCGATCGCCTTACTATCTTCAAAAAGATACCTTTTGCATTACTTGGTGACAGGATACAGGCAAGGAAAGAGAAATATGAAAATTTACAGGTGCAGCTTTACCAGGCACGTGTGCCACTTTCATATGAGATGTATGTCTCGAATGCGATCTTCTATTCCGTGCTTTGCTGTATATTCGGAGTTATTCTTGGTTTGATCCTTTCATATATTGTTGTCAGTGTGGTCGGGCTTCCCGATACCCTCACAAATCTTCATTTCAGCCAGTCCACTTCCTGGATACTGCAATTTAAATCGTTGTTCGTTAGCTTTTTTATAACGGTTCTGTTTGCTGCAATGATCGGTGGTGCTACCTATGGCCTGTTCATGCTTTACCCCGGATTTAAAGCCGGAGAACGTAAAGGCGATATAGACAGGCATTTGCCCTATGCTGTGACTTTCATGTATGCCCTCTCTAAGGGTGGAATGAACATCATAGAGGTATTCAGGCTCCTTGCCCGCTCCGAGGATACTTACGGGGAAGTATCGAAGGAGATCGATGCCATCCTTCGTGAGATGGACTACTTCGGACACGACCTGAGAACAGCTATCTCGAATATTAGTGATATCACACCTTCGGAAAGGTTCCAGGACCTTATGCAGAACCTGCTGACCATCATAGACAGTGGTGGAAGTATTCCGCGTTATTTCCAGGACAAATCTGATCAGTATCTACAGAAATCCATTGTGGACCAGAAAGGTTTCCTTGAGACCCTGGCATTGCTGGCAGAATCCTATGTGACCGCATTCGTTGCAGGTCCTCTCTTTATTATCATACTTGGTGTCATGATGGCTGTAATGGGTTCCGGCTCAGAGACAATGGTATATGCCATAATCTATGCAGTGTTGCCTATCGGTTCGCTCATGTTCGTCGTGATGATAAGCATCATCACCCCAAGTGAGAGTGGTGAGCCTGATGAACTGCCTACTTCCCTGATCCTTGACCATGGCATCCCTCAGGTACCTGAATATCTTGAACCGGTCTATGATGGGGCAGGTGAGCTTATTGATGAGACCGAGGAAAAGGTACATGAAAGGGAATTGTATGAGGATCTCGCAAGTTCCAAGAAATCACTGGCAATGAGAAATTTCCTGATGAACCCTCTCGTTCCATTGGTTGACAAACCACTTTATACACTCGCTATCACTTTGCCAATTGCATTCCTTGCAATTCTTATCCCATTCTGGATAAACAAAGGAAACCTGTATACAACAACTGACATCGTTGCTTTTATTGATGATTATATCGTGCTTGGTCTCTTCATGGTGATAGTTCCTCTTGCTATTTTCCACGAGGTAAAATCCCACAGGAAGAAGAGTCTTGAGAAACAGTTCCCTGATTTCCTCAAAAAACTTGCCAGTACTAATGAGACCGGAATGACCCTGCGTGATTCCATAAAGCTCATGGCAAATTCAGGAAAAGGCAGCTTTGGAAGAGAAGTTCACAGGATATGGAGGGACATCTTCTGGGGAATGAACGTAAATGATTCCCTTATCAGGTTTGCCAACAGGCTGAGGACGCATGTGATCGCCCGTTCAATGACCCTTATCACAAAGGCCAACGAATCAAGCGGTGATGTGGGTGAAGTACTTCTGGTAGCCGCACGTGATGCTGCATCAGAACAGGCCATGAAGCGTGAGCGTTCAATGAACATGATGATTTATATCGTCATCATTTACATTGCGTTCTTCGTGTTCGTTGGTGTCATATATGTTATCTCCACAACCTTCCTGGCAGAGATGGCAAATGCCGGCGAAAAGATGGCTGAAGCCGGTACTCAGGCCGGAGGTTTCCTCGGGAACTTTGACCTTGATGCATACACTCGCCTTTTCATGCACGCTTCCCTTCTCCAGGGATTAAGCTCAGGTCTTATGGCAGGTGCAATGGGTGAAGGAAATGTACTTTCAGGACTTAAACACTCAATTGTCATGATCACAATCGGCTATCTTATATTCACCCTGTTCGTATGAGTAGTTGTTCTGTTGACGCAGTCAATTGCAATATGAGGGATTTTAATGAAGATAGTGGGAATCGATGAAGCCGGAAAAGGGCCTGTAATAGGTCCTATGTGCATTGGTGGCGTGAGGATAGATAAGAGTAAGAGCAACGCCTTTAAGAATCTCGGGGTTGCCGATTCAAAGAAACTTTCGCCCAAAAAGAGAGAGCATCTTGCAGGTCAGATTAAGAAGTATGCAGATGACTATTTTGTATTCGAGGTCTCACCCGGTCAGATCGATGAGCTCCGCAAACTGATGAGCATGAACGATATCATGGTGCTTGGCTTTGGGAATGTTATCGAGAAGCTCCGGGGTGATGAGATCTATGTGGATGCCGCGGATGTAAAGGAGGAACGGTTCGGAAAGCGCCTTCTTGATAATTATATGAAAGAACATCCCGATGCAGCTGCTCCAAAGATCGTCTCAAAGCACGGTGCAGATGACCTTTTCCCGGTTGTGTCCGCAGCTTCCATTGTGGCAAAGGTCAGGCGTGATGAGCTTATAGAGGATCTCAAAAAGGAGATCGGTATTGATTTTGGAAGTGGATATCCCTCTGATCCCAAGACCAAGAAGTTCCTTCAGGACTGGTATGGTGAGCATGGTTCCCTGCCGGATATCGTCAGGCATTCCTGGAAGACCGCACAGAACATTGTCGGGAAGTAAAATTGTTCGGTTCAAGAAATTACAAAATTCTTTGGTCAATGATAGAAGGTTGAATCGAATTAAAGAAAAGGAAATAAAAGAATAGAAATTAAAAAGTTGAGTATATTCAGGTGATCTCACCTGTTAGAAATATACTCTACCATGGACTTGAACATCCTGACACCGTCATCGGAACCAAGAACGGATTCTGATGCTCTTTCCGGGTGTGGCATGAGTCCCATTACGTTTCTCTTATGGTTCAGTATTCCTGCAATGTTCTCCTGTGAGCCGTTAGGGTTTGCCTCGTCGGTCACGTGACCTTCGCTGTCAACATACCTGAAGGCTACAAGCTTTTCATCTTCCATTGCTGAAAGGGTTGGTTCATCAGCATAGAAATTACCATCCATGTGAGCGATGGGTATGCGGATGATCTCTCCTTCCTTGAAAGCGGAAGTAAATGGTGAATCTGTGGTCTCAACTCTCAGGCTGGTCCACTCGCATCTGAACTTTGGATATTCGTTGGTTGTCAGGGCACCATCGAGGAGTCCGGATTCGGTCAGTATCTGGAATCCATTGCAGATACCCATGACAGGCTTGCCCTCATCTGCCATCTTTTTAACAGAATTCATGATGGGTGTACGGGATGCGATAGCACCTGAGCGCAGGTAGTCACCGTAGGAGAATCCGCCGGGGATCACTGCACCTTCGAACCTGTCAAGATCTGTTTCCTTGTACCAGACACGTTCTGCATCTGCACCGACAACATCTTCCAGTACGTGCAGAACATCAAGATTACAATTACTTCCACCAAACTCTATGATGGCGATTGTCATTTAAGCTTCCCTCATTTCGATAGTATAATTGTGGATGATCGGGTTTGCGATAAGCTTCTGGCACATCTCATCTACCTTTTGCTTTGCCATTTCAGCGGATTCTTCCTCAAGGTCAATGATATATCTCTTTGATGTCCTCAGTTCGTTTGTGTGATATCCAAGGTGCTCCAATGCCCTTCTGATGGTAGTACCTTCCGGGTCCAGCATTCCCGGTTTAAGCTCTATTGTTACTTCTGCACGATATTGCATTTTGATCCTCTGTTCTTGCTAATAATGTGATTAGGGGGTATAATGGATATCAAGCAATTAAAAATATCGCTTTAAAATCCTGTATTGTGTCATAATGTTTGTTTTGCATTTAATATTCTCTGTACAAGGGTGACATGTGCGAGAACTGCTATCACGGCTACTGCTATCAGAATATATCCTGTTAATGCTCCCAGTACAAGTATGATAAGTCTTTCAGACCTTTCTGCGACCCCTACGTTCATTGAGGTTGACCCTGCGGCCTCTGCCCTGGCGCGTGTATAGCTGACCATGTATGAACCGATCAGTGCGAGAACACACCAAAGCCACAGTGGTGCCTGTAGAAGTGCAGGCTGGTAGATACTCCCGTTGATGGATCCATAGATGATCCCTGCAAAGATGACAGCATCTGCATACCTGTCACAGACAGAGTCCAATACGCCTCCAAAAGGTGTTATGTTTCCTGAGGCCCTTGCAACCGCACCGTCAAGGACATCGAAAATACCGCTTAGCATTATGAATATTGCTCCCATGATAAGATCGCCGATGGCAAACTCAAAGGCTGCGATAACACTGATAAGCAGTCCGATGATCGTCAGTATATTTGGTGAGATCGGAATGTTCTTTGCAAGCGGCAAAACGGAGATTCTGATCGTATCTTTTAGTTCGTTGAAAATAATTGATCCCTCTTGATCTCAAGTTCTATTATAGGGCTTCTTTATTATAGAATTTATGGGGGCATATTCATTAAACTTATTTATCGCTTATTGCTCCCTGCTCCCCGATATCCTTTAGTTTGGCCATTGCATTTGAAAGGTTGTTCTTTGCATCTTCATATTCGGGATCTGCATTAAGGACCTTTGCAAAACACGTAATAGCTTCATCATACTTTCCAAGGTGGTAGTATGCAACTCCTTTCTTGTTCCATGCCAGAGTATACTTTGGATCGATATCCATTGCCACATGTATATTTTCGTAACATCTGATGGCTTCCTCATACTCTCCCAGTATGTCATGTATCATCCCCTTATTGATCCATGCATTATCGTATCTTTCATCGATATCCAGGGTATTTGTATATGATTCGATAGCCTCTCTGTAGTTACCAAGATATGAATGTGCAATACCTTTGTTGTACCATATATCGGAATTACGGGGATCAAGATCCAATGCCTGTTCAAAACAGTATACGGCTTTTTTGTATTCACTCAGGTCACAGTAAGCTATCCCGGTGTTCGTCCACACAAGTGCTACAGCTTCCTCATTCCATAAACGTGGATCTCTGAGATCAGATTCAAGCACTGCACTATAGTATTCTATTTTTTCTTCCGGATATTCTGCGTGGAAACCAAGATGGAACAGTTCTTCTATTGTTTTCCCTTTCTCTTCCATCAAAAGCGACTCCATTCTCATTTATGAGTAGAAAATTTAATTGCTACCTTTTTTAGGAATGCCAAACATCAATAGGCATGTTTTGAGTATCAGGTATCTTTCACAATTATAGAGTATTCTTTGAATATATATTCAATGGTCAATATACTTCAATTCAGGAACTTCAATTCCCATTCTGCGGTCCCTCCAGCTATCAAGATAGACAAGCACCGGTGGGAATACAATGAAAGTTGCAAGTAGTGCCAGTGCAACATCGATCACTGTGACCATACCGAAGTTGCTGTTCATTGAGAACGGTGATGCTATCAATGCTGAGAAACCAAAGAGTGTTGTAAGACCTGACGTTATGATCGCCTTTCCTATCTTCTTGCTTGCCTCACGCATGGCTTCCACAGGGCTATGCCCTTTCTCCTTCTCTTCGAAATAACGCTCCATCATCAGGACTGCATACTCGGATCCCACTCCAAGTATCAACGCCCCAAGTGTTGCTGTCATTGGCGTATATTCGATACCCATGATATACATGACTCCGCCTGCCCAGCCAATGACCATGAGCATTGTGATAACCGGTGTGAAGGCTTTGAGCCAGTCACGGTATATTACAACAAGTCCTCCGAAGACCATAATGAGTCCGAGCATTGTCATTGCTACACGTCCCGTTGTCAATGCTGAGATAACCTCTGTGAAGGTCACGGTATCTCCGGTGATGGTGACACTGACGTCAGGTGGCGGAGGCATCCACATCACATCTGTCCTGACGATCTTCACAAGCTCTTCCATGCCTTTGATGCCAAGTCCCTCCCATGCGTTACCGATATCGAGGTTCAACAGGAGCATACTGTTACTGTAGATGTACCGGTTGCGTACATCTTCCGGCAACTGGTCATAGATTGCCTGTACTTCATTCCTGTTGTCAGGGATAGTACCCCCGTTCATCTGCTTAACGATCGGGACAATGCTGTCAGCTCCATAGATATCACTCCTGGCATCGACCTCACGTTCGCTGAACTCGTCCATCCATTGCAGTACTTCGGGATCAGCTGCATCATCCACCTTGATGATCAGATTTAGGAATACTCCTCCTCCAAGGACGTCTGCCATGTGATTCCAATCCACAAGTGCAGGCATGTCGGTGGGAACAAATGTTTTCATGTCAGTCTGTATCGGAACCTGAGAATCAGCGTAGAAACCGGCCAAGCATAGGGAAATTGCCAGGAAGAGCACGATTCCGGGATGCTTTATCGTCGCCATGGTGGTCTTTTCGATAAGACGTTCAAGGGAATCTCCGTTAGGTTTACCTTCAATTTCATTCCCGGTTCTGATTTCTTTATCTTTTACTTTTCGAATACTGATCGAAGGCTTTATGGAAGCAAGTTTTCTGAATATGCGGTTCTTCTTCCCGAGGGTGTCAAGTCCGTAAATGACAGTAACACCAACAAAAAGGGATGCAAGGAAACACATGAATATTCCTATGAGGAGGAGTTTGCCAAAGTCCTGTATCATTGGGACTGAGGAAGTGAAAAGAGAAACGAAACCAAGGGAAGTAATGATAAGTGCAATGAACACTGCCGGTCCTGTGTGTTTGACTGTTTCTATAACAGCTTCTGATTCTGATTCGCCTTTATCCAGCTCTTCTTCGATACGATTGTGGAACTGGATAGCATAATCTATCCCCAGTCCTACAAGTATTGGGAAAGCGGACATCGAGACCATGCTCATGGGTATCCTGACGTATCCCATGACGCCGAAGGTATAGATTATTCCAAGAAAAACTATTGCGAGGGGAAGTAGTCGCCACCTGACATGCCGGAATACTAGGTAAAGCACAATTATCATGAGAATACCTGACAACATCAGGAGAGGTCCCATGCTGGCATTCATCTCGTCCTCCATTGCGACATTGAAAGCAGGGTCACCTGTTACTATTACTTTGTATTCTGGAGGGAAATCCGCAAATTCCGCTGCAAATTCGACCTCCCTGAGGATCTCTCTCAGGGCATTTTCATTTGTATCTCCTGCCGCTTTCACAAAGATGATCGTGTGGGTTTCATCCGGCATTAGCTGCTGGGGACCTGCGATCTCGAGCAGGTGGTCTATCTGGTTCGGATCATCCGGTATCCTGTATCTTCCCGATGTCTGGAAATTGGTTTCCTTGACCACGGATGCCATGCTGGAGGTTTCCACCACGCCTTCGATAGAGCTCGAAAGACGTTCGAGCCGGTCTACCGCTTTCAGCAGTTCGGGGTCGGTAACGTCGCCGTTCTCCACCAGTACCACCATGGATTGTGTGTAGAATATATTCAGGAAAAGGTGGTCATAGTCCTGGTAAAGCTGGGATGTTTTTTCAACAAAAGTGTCAGTACCCGATTCCATGGTTATCTGACTGGCACCACTGAAGGATAAGATTATGAAAAGGAATGCTATTGCAATAACCGGCAGGGCGTTATTCTCAATGAAGAAGCCCAGTTTTTCGAATAGTTTTTTCAGAAAGATCTCTCCTTAGTCCTCATCAGGTTTTTTTGATGGCAGTAAGACCGGAAAAGGTTTGTTGATTTAGATCGATGACTTAAATGGATGTCCATGGGCTATATATTTTATTGTATATACGTCTGCTAATTCTATCCGTTCCTTCATTTATCTTCTCATATCTTAATTATACATTTCTCAGCATCTCCGATACATAGATATATGGTTGACAGATACTTTCAAGTACATGAGCAGGATCGCAGGCTATTTTAATACAGGTAACATGGGTGTGGACACCGCTCCAATTTTCCGGGATATGGAAAATCGCGGAAAATATGATGCACTTATCTATACGAGGGATGAACTCATTAGTTTTTCATCCGGGTCACAGTTGTCTGAATTAACAGCCGATGATTCCATGATAAGTTTCTTTGATCCTTCTATGGCTCCTTCAACAACTCATCTTTCTGGATCCGGGGCCGACATTACCGTTGTTTGTGATGTTGATCTATACAATTGGGATGAATTGTGCAACACACAAGGTTCTATCTTTTCCGATACCATGGACAATGGCGTCGATTTCATGCAATTATTCCTCAGTGACATCTTTAAAAGAATGAATTTCGAAGTATCGGGTATATCCCAAACTCTTGCTTTTCTCGATTCATCCCTGCGTAAACTTCGGGGTGTCTATGCTTTTGCATGTAAAGCAAATGACAGGATATATCTTGCCAGGGACCTGATAGGCGTTAAACCTCTCTGGTATGATGTTTCCGAAGGCCTTGCTTTTGCTTCTGAGAAGAAGTTCCTTGAAAAATCAGGTTACACTGAGGTTAAGGAGCTTTCTCCAAGGCAAATATTGTGCTATGACCTTAAGGACGACACAGTTACGATGCATGAAAGGGAATTCCTTTCCCAACTTCCTGAAGTTAAGGGCTCGGAGGATGATGTAAGAGACAAATTGCTTGCACTGCTCAGGGAGGCCGTTTCAGTACGTGTGCCGGATGAGGATTTTGGAGTCATGTTCTCGGCAGGGATTGATTCAACTATCCTGGCATCCATTTGTAATGAGATCGCCAAAGAGAAGAGTGTTTCAGTGACCTGTTATACGGTCGGGCTTTCCGGTGAAGTTTCCTCTCCGGATATTGCATGTGCTAAAAGGATATCTGAAGAGCTTGGATTTGATCTGAAGATCCATGAGGTCGATCTTGAGGCAGTTGAAGAGTATCTGGGGTTGGTTGTGCCTCTGATAGAAGATGCCAGTGTCCCGAAGACCGGTGTTGCAATGACCATGTATGCTGCAAGTGTTGCAGCAAAGAAAGATGGCATCAATGTCCTATTTGCAGGTGCCGGAGCAGACGAGCTGTTTGCAGGTTACAATCGATACAAGAGATCCGATAACATAAACCGGGATTGCCTGAAGGACATTCTTGAGATGCATGAGGTAAACACATACCGGGATGACACTGTTGCAGCATTTACAGGAGTATCCCTGCGTCTCCCTTATCTTGATGAAAGGTTTGTGGAGTACTCGCTGGCAATTCCTGAGAAATTCAAGATGTCAGAGAGTATGAACAAAGTGGTACTGCGAAGGGTAGGCGAGAAGCTGGACTTGCCGAAAGTCATCACGAAGCGCAGCAAAAAGGCTGCCCAGTACGGAAGCCGCTTCGATAAAGCATTGACAAAACTGGCAAAGCGTGCTGGGTTTGGTAACAAGACAGAGTATATCAATAGTTTTTCAGGAGAATGATAAAGTGAAACTGGGTGTTCTTTTCAGTTCAGGTAAAGATTCCAATTATGCATTGCATATCATGCAGCAAGAAGGCAATTCCATTGAATGCCTGATAACCATCAAAAGCAGAAATCCTGATTCCTATATGTTCCACACTCCGAATATAGACCTGGCAAGACTGCAGGCAGATGCCATGGAACTGCCTTTACTGGAGACCTTTACAGAAGGTGAAAAGGAACTTGAGCTCGAGGACCTAAAAAAAGCCATCATGCAGGCTCAGGAGGAGTTTGGCATCGAGGGAATTGTGACCGGTGCACTGTATTCCAATTACCAGAAGGACCGGATAGAGAAGATCTGCAATGAACTGGGACTTGAGTCATTCTCCCCGCTCTGGCATATCGATCAGGAGCAGGAGATGCGGGAGCTTTTGGACAAAGGTTTTGAGTTCATCTTCAGCAGTATCGCAGCTTATGGCCTGAACAGTAGCTGGGTTGGCAAGACAATTCTCAGCATTGATGTCGATAAGCTTGTGAAGCTCAACGAGAAAATCGGATTGAACATTGCAGGTGAGGGTGGAGAGTTCGAAAGCTTTGTCACCGATGCCCCGATGTTCAAAAAGAAGATCAAGATCAACGACTTCAGGCTCGTGGAACGTGACGAGTACACTGCGAACGTTGTGATCGAGGATGCAGAACTGGTGGACAAGAAATAACCTTTATCCGATTCTTTTTTTATTTATCTGCTTCTTATGGTTCCGATTGTTCAGTCTTCTTTATTCTCTTCATTTTCTCTTAATTACTACTCCTGTTTTGATCAGAAGATCGTACTCTTGTATATTTGCAACCCCGTTTTTGAAACAGTGAGTGCGTGAGGTTCCATGCTATGGGCAGATGAACGCATTTTTTTAACTTTAAGATAACGTTTCGATGTTTCATCCTTTGTATGGAATCCCAGTTCTATTATTCCGTCTGCAAGGTATCCTTCGAAGTCGACTTCCGATCCTGTTGAACCTGCTGTTTCCAGGATCAGGAATGTGGTGAGGTTCTGTCTCCTTAATGGCTCAAGGATATGGTAAAGACGCTTTCTCATTAGTTTTGGATCATTGTCCATAAGCGAGTATAGTGCTCCAAGTGAATCCAGTGCCAGGCAGGAAAATCTATCGCCATGTTCAATTTTTTGCTGGATTATACTATTCTCTATGAGGCTCAGGATGTCTCTGGAGTATGCATCTGACTGAAGTCTGCAATCGGTGTAGTCAAATATGAACAATTGTTCTGAAAGTTCAATACCCATGCTTTTCATATTCTTGAGATGATTATCTTTATTTTGCTCAAGAGTTATATATGAACCAATTTCACCACAACCATTCAGATATCCCGCCATAATGGAGTATACAAGTCCTGATTTGAGGCTTCCGGGTTCTCCGGTAATAAGAACTACGCTTCCTTTTGGTATGTCTTTATTAAATACTTCGTTAAGACCTTCAATAGTATCAATGAATTTCAGTAAATGCATCCCCTATATAGTGATTTTAGACGGGACCAAAACTATCTTTGATTCCTTTATGAAGGCAGTTCAATCTCTTTTTGGAATGGATCTACAGATATGAGTAGCAATGCTCTTAGCTCCATTTGAAATATGTATCGAAACCACCACAAATGATTTGGTGTTCGTGTATAAATATTTTTGTACAGAATGAAATATTGAACATTTTTATATATGGTTCGTATATTTAATATGATTATTATTTTAGTAAAGCACAGTAATATTATTTCCAGAAGTTTCATCTTTTAACGAAAAAAGATATTCAATAATATAATATTATATGACCAATTATTCTTATACATCTTACAAACTATTGATTATACTGTCTTGACAATATACAGGATAGCCAAATATGGATATTTTTAAAAACGATGCTCAAAATTCTTTGATCAATGGATCTAATAACATAAATGCGGATACTGGAGTCGACGCGCATTTATTAAGATCAGTTCTTGAGAATGTTCCTTTTATTGCTATGATTGTGGATAGTGATGCGAGAGTTGAATACATAAATCGTGCTACTACTGATGCCCTGGGGAAAGATAAAGATGAAGCTTTCGGGCTTCTTGGGGGGGATCTTTTTGGTTGTGTCAACTCAATAAAAGGACAGGGTTGCGGCAAGAACAGGGAATGTTCTGATTGTGTCGTACGAAATTCTATAACTCATACTTTTGAGACAGGTGAGAACCTGTATAAAAAAGAAGCTGAAATGGAGATTAGGTCCGATGGCAGAACAAGAACACACTATTTGCTCGTATCAACAACGTTGCTTCCTCATCAGGAAGCTGCAAAAGTATCACTTGTTGTATCTGATGTCTCTGAGATCAAAAGAACAAACCTTTTAACCAAAAGAAAACTTGAGATCGAAAGAACGGTAGCCTCCATTTCCTCGATGTTCTCCTCAGGAAAGAATATCGATCAAAATATTGATTTTGCTCTGGAGGAGATCTGTAATCTTTTTGAAAGCAGTAGAAGCTATGTTTTTCTTTTCCGTGAAGACATGGCTTTTATGGACAACACTCATGAATACTGTTCAGATGAAGTTAGCTCACAAAGAGGATCTCTTCAGGGACTACCGACAGAAATGTTCCCCTGGTGGATGAAAAAACTTCACATGGGTGAAGATATCCATATCAGGGATGTCTCATGCCTGCCTTGTGAAGCGATTTCAGAAAAAGAGACACTTGAAATGCAGGATATCAAGTCTCTGCTAGTTGTTCCGATGTACGTTAGCAACGAACTTGCCGGTTTTGTCGGATTGGATAATGTTCTATATAATGAAGACTGGGGCGAAGAAGATATTGCTATTCTCCGAATGGCCTCTCATAGTATCGGATCGGCATTTGAAAGCAAAAAAGCTGAGGAAATACGTGCAAGAATGGAAAATGAGCTTAAGGAAAGTGAAAAGAAATACCGTGAACTCTTTGAGCATTCTATAAACGGATTTGCTTTTCACAAGGTCATTACCGATGAAAATGGTGAGGTTATTGATTATGTATTTCTTGATGCCAATAGAGCATTTGAGAATCTGACTGGCTTAAAGTGTGATGACATCCTCGGTAAATGTGTGACGGAAGTTCTTTCTGGTATCGAAAAAACACCTTTTATTAAGAAATACGGGGAGGTTGCCTTGACCGGTAAAGAAACACGTTTCCAACTATATTCGGAACCAATTGGAAGGTTCTTTGATATTTCTGCCTATTCACCAAATAAAGGTTATTTCGCTACCATCTTTACTGACATCACTGAAACAAAGAAGGCAGAGGAAGAGGCACACAATGCTAAGGTCGCTGCTGAAGATGCTAATCAGGCAAAAAGCAACTTTATTGCAAATGTCAGTCATGATCTTAGGACACCTCTTAATTCGATAATTGGATTTTCAGATCTGCTTAATCTTCAGGCCTATGATGTCCTGACTGAAACCCAGAAGAAGTATCTTTTTAATATCTCTACAAATAGTACACATCTTCTGGAACTTGTCAATGATCTTCTTGACCTTTCAAAGATAGAGGCAGGTAAGATGGAGATGTCTCCTGATAAGTTTGTTCTCAATGATATGATCGAAGGGGTAAAAATGACAATGCTCCCTCTCGCAATGGAGAAACAGATCGAGCTGAACTACAATATTAACATCGAGAAGCCAATTATTGTGGCAGATCCGTTGAAGTTCAAGCAAATTCTTCACAATCTCTTAAGCAATGCAATCAAGTTCACAGACAAAGGCGGATCTGTAACAATGGGACTTGAAACAACTGATAATTTGGTTTCTGCATTTGTGGAAGACACGGGACCGGGTATCTCACAGGATGACCTGGATAAACTGTTCAATCCTTTTAGTCAGCTGGAGTCTGCTACCTCAAAGAAGTATGCAGGCACAGGTCTTGGTCTTGCAATTGTCAAAAATTTTGTAGAAATGCATGGTGGAGATGTATGGGTTGAAAGTGAGCCTGGGAAAGGAAGTACTTTCGGATTCAATATTCCATTAAAACCCGAAAATTCATCCCGGTGAACTTTTCTGAATGATCTCCACTATCTGAAGGCTATTGTTTTAGAAAATGGTTCCTTTGTATATATGTAGCCCATCGTTTGAAACAGTGAGAATATATGGGTCCATATTGTGTGCTGTTGCACGCATTTTCCTGACCTTTAAGTAGCGGTTAGTGCTATTGTCTTTTGTGTGGACTCCAAGTTCAATTATACCATCTGCAAGGTAACCTTCAAAATCATGGTTGGGTCCGTTAGGATCAGCCATTTCAAGAATTATGAAAGTGGTAAGGTTCTCTCTTCTTAAAGGTTCTAACAGGTGATAGAGCCTCTTTCTAAGCAGGCGAGGTTCAACATCCATCAATGAATAAAGCGCACCCAGGGAATCCAGGGCCAGGCAGGTAAAATTGTCTCCTAGTTTATGCTTATACTGGATGATATTTGTCTCGATAAGGCTTAGCAGGTCTCCTGAGAATTCATCATATTGGAGTCTGTAGTCCGTGAAATCTGATATTGTAAGATTATCTGAAAGTTCCAATCCCATACTTCCCATGTTCTCAAGATGGCTTTTCTTGTTTTGCTCAAGGGTTACGTAGATCCCGTGTTCTTCACAGTTGTTCAGATAGTTTGAAAGTATAGAGAATACAAATCCGGATTTCAGGCTTCCGGGTGGCCCGGTTATCAGGACTACACTTCCTTTTGGAATATCGGTTTCAAATATATCATCAAGACCTTCAATAGTATCTATAAATCTCACGAATACCACCCTTTTGTTATTGCTACAATTATTGTTATTGTATTTTGTTTTTGATTTTCCTGACTCCAACAGTTATATTATTAGTATTGTAAAGACTGCTGAAATTGTTGTGCATCATCTTTTCTTTCAAAATTCAGGATATTTCTGATAGTTTCAAGACCGCTGGCTGAAAGTGTCTTATCACTTTCAATAAGTCTCTTCGTATGTAATTCATTTAGTTGTAGATTAAGTTTTTCAGGAGCATAATACAAAGTATTTGCAATATCATAATCTTTACTAATTCCCAGGTAAAGGCATGTCAGTAACCTTGTCTGAATATCTTCATTTGCATTGAATATTTTTTCCAATGCAAAGATGACCTGTGAGTTTTCAGACTCGATATTAATTGAGGCATCGGAACGGGTTTGAATATGAAGCGAAGGTTCGTTGATGTCCAGAACCTTTAAACTGATTTCCTTTACTTCCGGAACCACTATGTAATGCCATAGATCTTCTAAAAAGACAGAACCTGAAGTAAATGAATATTCATATTTCTTTGTGAACTGGACGATGGTATCTTTTGGGTTCAGTACTTCGATAACATCCTGGGTTTCTGTTTCCTCTGTGAATAGAAGGTTTTGTTCTGTTTTTGTATCGGAAACCCCCTTTGTTTGCTCAAGATAGTAATGACCCTGTTGTGTTATTCTTGCAGATTGATCTACAAGTCCTCTTCTTTTAAGTGTTTCAAAAGCGCGTTGGAGTACGTTCCTGTCTTCAGATATAAGCGGCAGGTAGGAGTTTATGTCCTTTGTTTCAGTTGACAGCAGGCTTAAGAGCTTTGTTTCTTCCTCTTTAAGACCTTCGAAATTGGTATTGGCCCGAAATCCTATACGCTCAGTCAAATGTGTTCTTATCAGTTCAAGGTCCCGGGAATTGCCTGCAAGGGCCATGGAATGCTTTACGTATGAAGAACCAAAAAGGGAACTTTTCTTGTAATTCAATATCAGTTCGTCGAAATAACCACTTTCTTTACGTATTTCATTTATGACTGCAGGTGGTATCTCAACTCCTACGGCTTCTATTGAATTAAAAGGTATTACTTTCCAGCTGGTTTCTGTAGGAAACCATATCTCATTGTCTGTAAAATTCACAACACCATGTTCCCAGGAAAAAATCTGGGCATTCATGATGCTTATTGGCTGGGGCAAATCGATGGCATATGAGATTTCGACTTCCATTTTCTTAACCTTTGTAGCGCTTTAGATCTCTTCTTCTAATGGTCTCATCCATCTTTTCAGGAGATGATATTCCTTTGGTTCGAAGATGCTCGAATCAACATTGAAGATCAATCTGGAATCCGATACCATTACACTGTCATTTGTTTGCTCGATAAGCTTGACAACGGATTTAAAATCATTTTCAAGTATAAGGTATTCAAGTCCATCTACAAGAATGATGCCATCATGTGCTTTTTTCATAAAGTTCTCGATGGTTGGGTGGATCTTGAATATTTCTGAAGGATCGATCGATGGGAAGTCTGGACTTTTGTTCTTTGTAAGCCAGACGATCGGTGTTTTTTGTATGCTATATTTCTCTCTGATCTTTCCGGGATTTTCCCTGGTTATACAAAGTCCCGCATACCCCTGTTTGACCATCTTTGAAAATATATCATAAGCACTCATGTTGTTGTCTTCGTGCTGGATATATGTGTATCCGGACTCAAGGTTTGGCAATTCGCCCACTTCAAAGTTCTCTTCTATAGAGGTTTTTTCCATTGAAGGGTCTATCAAAAGACCACGTAATTCGGATATGTCCTGAAGTGTTATGATCAATTCTTTTTCGTTATCATTCTTCTTGATAACTGAAGTCGAAGCATTGACTTCGATGTTTTCAGCATCTTTAAGCAAGAATTCAAGTTTAAAGTCTTTCTGATCTTTAAATTCGATTTCTTGACCTCCACGAACAATATCTGTTATAGGAGTTCCGATGATGTCTCTGGAATGTGGTCCCAATAACTTGAATGCACTTTCATTGACCTTAGTTATCCTGTTATCCTGGTTGACGAGAAGAGTTGCAATTGGTGACATTTTGAGAAGGAGGTCCAGGTGCTCATTTGCTTTTTGGAGATCATTCTCTATGCTCTTGCGCAGTGTTATGTCTTCACCGGAACAAAGGACGCCATGGGAAGTACCATTTTTATCTTCAAGTTTGATCGCATTCCATGAGAGTACTTTTTGCTTTCCCGTTCTCGTCATGATGACAATCTCAAAACCGCTTAAATCACAATTGATTTCATCTCCTAGAAGGGAGTTGCATCGTTCTTTCAGTTCGCTCCTGCTCTCTTCGGGAATAAAATTCTCAAACCAGTTAAGGCCAATAGCTTCTTCTTTAGAGCACTCTAGTATAGCTGCGCCCCTATTGTTGATCTCTACAATGTTCTGGTCATTATCAAGTACGATAATAAGTACGCCTGCTATGTTGAGATATTTCTGGGCTGTGTCCCTCTCTTCAAGTAAGAGATCATGCTGCTGCTTAAGTTTAAGAAGGGATCTTATTCGACTTTTAAGCTCAACTATATTGATAGGTTTTGTCAGAAACTCATCCGCACCCGCTTCAATACCTTTTATTCGGTCCTCTTTTCCGGAAAGTGCTGTGACGAGAATTATTGGGATGAATTTTGTTTCCTCACTTGTTTTGAGTATCTTGCAAGTCTGGAAACCATCCATTACCGGCATAAGGATATCAAGGAGTATTACATCAGGTTGAAATTGTGGAACCTTTTCAAGTGCTTCTTTACCGCTACTGGCCACAGCGATCTCATAATCATTTGAAAGATAGCCCTCCATTACTTCAAGATTTGCGATTTCATCATCAACGACCAGTATTTTGGGCAAATTATCTGTCACTTTATGATCACCTGCATTAATGGATATAGCATACAAAGATGCTTATACTCTCATTTTCTGCTGAAAAATGTACAACTATATTTGAATCATTTAGGATTTCTTTTAATAAATATCTTCCTATCATTATTATAATGATGATGAATACAATCCTGTTATGTTTTTTTGAAATCTTTTCTTTACTATTTTCAGGAACTTTGTTAACGAATAATAACCTTTATCCGTTAAGTTGTCATTAAAGGTACATCATATCTCTACTATCTATTATCATGATCTCTTAAGAGGTGCTATTTATGGAAAATGATCCATTCAAGGAAATTCAGAGACAGATCGAGGGACTTAAGCGTCAGTTACAGGAAAAAGATGAGCATATCCTGGAACTTGATGCTCAGATAACTGAATTGACAGCTTACATTAATATGCTTCAGGAAAGGTTCACAGGTCTTTCACTGGAGATGAATGACATGTTTGCTTCCAATCCTTCCAAAAAACGTGGAACCTATGCAAGGGACTCAATTGTATATCAGGCTGAGTCCAATGAAGTGAAATAATATCTTTTTTCTTTTTTCCTTCTTCTTCTTTATTTTCAAAACAATTCATACAGTTAATGCTTTAAGGCAGCCAGCGCATAGTTTAATCATGACTTCCATGAATCTGCCTGATCACAAGACCAAGATAGTATGCACCATTGGCCCTGCCTCTTCTTCTGAAGAGGTTTTGCGTGAACTTATACTGGCAGGTATGAACGTTGCAAGGATCAACTTTT